>CATPCO010000560.1 GCA_955652925.1 uncultured Xanthobacteraceae bacterium
GCGGATGGGTGCCGAGCGGCGCCGAAGGCCGCGCCCAACAGGGCGGCGTCTCCGACATGTGCGCCGCATGCCGAACCGCGGCCAGCTTTCCAAAGCCGGACGCACTCTCCTCGAGCTGATCGCGCACGTCATCCAGGCCGGGATCGGGACAGGCCAGACCGTCAAAAAGCGAAACCCGGGACAGCGTCGCCCAGCGGAAGCGGCCCCCGGATTTCGCCCGTCTCCGCTAAAGCTTCGACGGGCCGTTCTTGAGCAAGGCCGCCGAAGCCTTGGCGAAGGCGGCTGCGCTCAATCCGGCCTACTTACCGCCACGGCACGCGTGCCTGCATCGCGGTTTCCCAGTTCTTGCCGTCGAACAGCTTGGCCGTGATGGCAGCTGCATCGATGCCGTCGAGACAGCGCGCGTTGACGTCGACCTTGTCGGGGTCGGAGCGCGGCACGTAGAAGGGATGAATTCCGCAATGCTTGCAGAACGTGTGCTTGGCAATCCCGGTGTTGAATTCGTAGGCCGTCAGATCGTCCTTGCCGCGCAGCAGCTCGAACTGCGCCGGCGGCACGATAAGGTGAAGGAAGCCTTTCTTCGCGCAGATCGAGCAGTTGCATTGCGTGAGCCGGTCGAGACTGGCGGTGACGCGAAAGCGCACGCGCCCGCAATGACATCCGCCTTCCATTGTTTGCATGGGCGCACTCACAGCAGCACCGTTCCACCGTCGACGGCGATGGTCTGGCCGGTGACGAGTTGACTTGCATCGCAGACGAGCCAGTGAATGGTGCCGACGAGGTCGGCGGGCACCAGATTGCGCGCGATCGCCTGGCCCGTCTTGATGGCCTCGATCGCCTTGTCCGCCTTCTCGGCGAAGAATTCGCGCGTCCCCTCGGTGAGCACGAGGCTTGGCGCGATCGCGTTCACCCGGATGTTGTCGCGGCCGAGCTCGCGCGCGAGGCCGCGCGTGAGCCCGATCACCGCGGCCTTGGACGTGGTGTAGTGCAGGCCGTAGGGCATGCCGTAGGTGGCGGCGAGCGAGGCGATGTTGACGATGCTGCCGCCGCCCGTTTTGCGCATCGCTGGCACCACGGCTTTGCAGCAGTTCCAGATGCCTTTGACGTTCACCGCCATGGCGGCATCCCAGTCCTTCTCGCTGATGGCGTCGAAGCGGCCGCCGCGCAAGGCGCCGAAAAGCGCTGCATTGTTGATAATGGCGTCGATGCGCCCGTACGCATCAAGCGCGGTGCGTGCCATGTCCGCCGCTGACGCGGCGCTCGCGACATCGACCCTGGTGGCAACCGCCGCGCCTCCTTTCGCCTTGACCTGATCAAGCGTATTCGAGCAGTCATTGATGTCGGCAAGCACGACGCGCGCGCGGTGGCTTGCGAGATAGCGTGCGTATTCCTCGCCAATCCCCCGCGCCGCTCCGGTAATGACAATGACTTTGCCTTCGATGTTCATGTCGATCTCCTTGCGCGCGGGCTCCGCGATGAAGAGAGCGCCACGCTAAGCTCGGGCGACTATCGAGTCGATCGGATTTATGTTGTATGGATAGGGAAATCATCGTCGCACGTCATCCGCAATGACGGCTCCGAGGGAGGACAACATGTTGAATTGCGCATTGAACCGCCGCGCGCTATGCACGAGCGTCTTTGGCGTCTTGCTCGCATCCATCGCCGGCGCAAGCGCGCAGACAACCGTCAAGATCGGGCTCGCCGTCCCCAACTACGGTCCGTTCGCGCCGATCTATGCGGCTGATGAGCTCGGCTATTTCCGCGATGCGGGTCTCAAGCCGGAAATCACGGCTTATCGCGGGGGACCCGCGGCGCAGGAAGCGCTCGCCGCCGGCGCAGCCGACATCATCAATTTTTTCCCGCCCGGCGTCGCGCTCGCGGTGAAGAAGGGCATCAAGGAGAAAGTCGTGGGACTTGGCTCGGCCAGGCCCGACGGATGGCACATCATGGTACTGGCGAATTCGCCATATCGATCCATGGCCGATCTTGCCGGCAAGAAGATCGGCATTACCGCCAAAGGCGCGACCACCGATTTCTATGCGCTGTGGGCGGCAAAAAGGGCGGGCGTGCAGGTCGAAACCGTGCCGGTCGGCGCACCGGCGCAGCTTCCCATGCTCAAGTCGAGCCAGATTGACGCCGCGGTGCTCAATCCTCCGATTCCGTTCCGGCTGATCGTCCCCGGCGAGGGCCGTTCGCTTGTCGATCTCGCCAAGGAAATGGAGCCGACGCTACCGGACGTGTGGGTTGCGACCCAGTCCCTGATCGACAGCAATCCCAAGGTGGTCGAGGGCACGCTGCACGCCATCTACAAGGCAACGGCCTACATGCAGAAAAACCCCGCCTATGGCCGCGATTATCTGCGCAAGTTCACGGGCGAGAAGGACGACAAGGTGCTCGATCTCGATTATGACGTCGTGCTCGCGAAGCGACCGACAACGGCCAGGATCGAAACCCAATGGATCGAGGCGTCGCTTGCGCTCGCCGCGCTCGGCGGCATCAGCGAGCTTCCTCCCGTCGCGGAAATTTTCACCGACCGGTTCAGCGGCGTCACCGCCGATTGACGGCGCCGGCAAAGCGCCCTCGCAAAGCCCGCTCTCATGGGCGCGGCGCTCGCAGGCCATCTGATCTTTGCCGCTCTGCTGTTCGGAGGATGGGAGCTTGCGGTCAGGTTCGCGCTCGTAGATGCGAGCTTGCTTCCGCCGCTCCCGCAGGTGTGCGCCATCCTGTGGGGGTTCCTGCACGACGGCGCCTTCATCGGCGATCTCGAGCTCACCGCGACCGAAGTTGCTGTTGCATTCCTCATCGCTGCGCCGCTTGCGATTTCGAGCGGCTTTCTGCTCGGCGAGCGGCTTCATCTTGCCGCGACCTTCAACCCGGTCGTCCATCTTGTTCTGGCGGTGCCGCAATCGATATTCCTGCCGGTATTCATCCTCGCCTTCGGCATCGGGTTTCTGGAAAAGGTCCTGTTCGGCATCACGCACGCCTATTTCATCATTCTGGTGAATAGCTTTGCCGCGGTGACCTCGATTCCGCCCGCGCTGGTCGCAGCCGCGCGCGTCTTCGGGGCAACGCGGGTGCAGGTCTATACCCGCATCTATCTGCCCGCGATGCTGCCGCTCATTCTCACGGGGCTGCGTCTCGGCATGATCCTGTGCATCATCGGCGTCCTGTTGGCGGAAATGTACGCCTCGCGCCGCGGCATCGGCCGGCTGATTTTCGGCTGGGGGGAGAGTTATCAGATCCCGGAGCTCCTCGCGGGCATCCTGCTGGTCTCGATCCTCACCATTATCGTGAACGAGGCAATGCGATTGCTCGAACTGCGCGTCGCTCGTTTCTACCGTAGCGCTGCAGGGAGCTGATGCCGATCATCGAGGTCAGCGGACTGGCAAAGGACTTCCGCAGCGGCGGTGCCGTCGTGCACGCCTTGCGCGATGTCACGTTCTCCGTGGATGAGGGACGCTTCGTCACCTTGGTCGGACCGAGCGGCTGCGGGAAATCCACCTTGCTTGCCATCATGGCCGGCCTGACTTCCGCAACGCGCGGAGAGGCGAGGATCGAGGGCACGCCCATCACTGCTCCCATGCCGGACAAGATCGGGATGGTGTTCCAGGATCCGACCTTGCTGCCCTGGAAGACCGCGCTTGCGAACGTCGAGTTCCCGCTCGCTTTGCGGCACGTCGATGCCACCGCACGGCGAAAGCGCTGCACGCAGCTGCTTGATCTCGTGGGCTTGAGCGAATTCGCCGATCATTATCCCCATGAGCTCTCCGGCGGCATGCGCCAGCGGGTGGCCATCGCGCGCGGGCTCGCGCAGGATCCTCGCCTGATACTCATGGACGAGCCGTTTGCCGCGCTCGACGAGCAGATACGCACCCGCATGGGGCACGATCTGCTCGAGATCTGGGAGAGGACCGGCAAGACCATCTTTTTCATCACCCACAGTCTGACCGAGGCGATCTATCTCTCCGACACCGTTCTGGTGATGAGCGCCCGGCCCGGCAGCATCATCGGCACGCTGCCGATCGATTTTCCGCGGCCGCGCGACCTCGATATCATCGGCAGCGAAAGCTTCGGGCGCATTCGCAACCGCATCTGGCACCTGATCTCGGAACCGCAAAAATGAAGGCGCGCCACATCAGGACGCTGCTGATCGCTGCCGCGGCGCTGGCCGCGTGGGAGCTGATCGTTCGGTCGGGGCTGGTGAGCCCCATCATTCTCGCGGCTCCGAGCGATGTTTTCCTGGCGGCGAAGAAAGACGGCGCCGTGTTCCTGCGCGCGTTCTTGATTACCGTGACCGAAATCGGCGTGGCGATCGTCATCGCCTGGACGCTGGGCATCCTGTTCGGCCTCATCGTCGGAAGCTCGTATCTCATGGCGGCGGCAACAGCGCCGGTCCTGTCCTCGATTTTTGCCATCCCGTTGATCATTCTTTATCCGCTGCTGATGGCATGGCTGGGAGTTGGTCCCTTGTCGAAGGTCGTGTTCGGTGTGCTTGCCGGCTTCTTTCCCATTGCGCTCACGACGATTGACGGCGTGCGCGCGGTCGATCGCGGCTATCTCACCTTCGCGCGCTCCATCGGCGCGACAAGACTGGCGACGAATACGCTGATCGTATTTCCGCTGGCGCTGCCGGCGATCGTTTCAGGACTGCGGATTGGCACCGGGCTCGTCGTGATCGGGGTGATCGTGACCGAGATGCTGGCTTCGCTTGGCGGCCTCGGCTACGTGATCTCCTACCATCGCAGCCTCTTCGATACCGGGCACGTCTATTTCGGCATGGCGCTCGCACTGCTTATTGCGCTTGGCGTGAACGCCGCGCTCACCCGGCTCGACCGCCGCATCGGTCACTGGCGCCTGCGGCAACACGCTGAATGCGACAGCTAGCTCAGACGCGTCACCCGCGGGCTTGACCCTGGGCTTGACCCGCGGGTCCATCTCCTTCGTGATAAGTTCTTCTTGCCAAGCAGGATGGATTGCCGGGTCAAGCCCGGCAATGACGGAACGACCGAAATGTCCGGGTGGATGATCGGGGTTGATACCGGCGGCACGTTCACCGATCTGGTTGCGTTCGCACCGGCGACGGGTGAGTTGCGCACCATCAAGGTGCCCTCGGTGCCGGCCGACCCGTCGCAGGCGCTGATCGACGCGCTCGACGATCTTTTTCGTACCGCAATTGCGCCTGCGCAAATCGATTGTCTCGTGCATGGGACCACGGTCGCCACTAATGCCGTGCTGGAAGCGACCGGCGTGCGCGCGGGCCTTCTCGTTACGCGCGGCTTTCGCGCGGTCTACGAGGCGCGCGGCTGGGTGCGCCCCGATCCGGCCGATCTTCTGGACACCTTCTATCGCAAGCCGCCGCTGCTCGTGCCGCAGTCGCGCACCGAGGAGATCGCCGAGCGCATGGACTATCAGGGCAATGTGCGCGAGCCGCTCGACGAGGATTCGGTGCGGGAGGCAGCGCGCCGGCTCAAACAAAAGGGCGTCGAGGCGGTCGCGGTCTGTTATCTCTTCAGCTTCCGCAATCCCGTCCACGAGGAACGCACCGCCGAGATTCTCGCGCAGGAGAATCCCTCCTGGCGCATCTCGCTCTCAGCGCGCGTGCTGCCGGTCATTCGCGAATATCCCCGTCTCTCCACCACCGTGGTCGACGCCTATGTCGGTCCGATCATCGAGCAATACCTGATCAAGCTCGATCGCCGCCTCAAGCAGCGCGGCGTTACGACGGCGCAGATCTTTCTCATGCAGTCGAACGGCGGACTGATGCGCATCACCATCGGGGCGCGCTTTCCCAACCAGACCCTCACCTCCGGCCCGGCGGCCGGCGTGATCGCAGGCGCCGCGCTGGCGCGCGCGACCGGACGGGCGAACGTCGTGACCCTCGACATCGGCGGCACCAGCACGGACATCAGCGTGATCGCGAACGGCCGGGTGAGTGAAACCTCGAGCGGCCGCATCGCAGGGCAGGACGTCGCCACACCCATGCTGGCGGTGCATACGCTCGGCGCTGGCGGGGGCACCATTGCCTGGATTGGGCCCGACGGCTTGCTGAAGGTCGGGCCCAAGAGCGCGGGCGCGGCCCCGGGCCCCGCCTGCTACAGCCGCGGCGGCAGCGCGCCGACCGTGACCGATGCCAATCTCATGCTCGGAGCGCTGGGATCAAAAAGCGTGCTTGGCGGGCGCATGGTACTTGACCGCGGGCGGGCGCAAGCGGCGATCAGTGCGGTGGCGCGGCCGCTCGGTCTCGATCCCGTCACCGCCGCGGCCGGCATTCTGCGCATCGTCAACACCAACATGGCGGTCGACCTGCGGCTCGAGTTTCAGAGCCGCGGAGAGGATCCGCGCCGCTTCGCGCTGCTTGCTTTCGGCGGCGCCGGACCGCTGCACGCCGCCTATCTCGCGCGCGACCTCGGCATTCCCGAGGTTCTGGTGCCGCGCCATCCCGGGCTGACGAGCGCCATGGGTCTCCTGCAGACCGATGTGCGGCACCTCTATCTGCGTTCGGCGGTCGGGCTCTTGTCTTCTTATCCCGTGGCCGAGATCAATTCGATCTTCGATGAGTTGCGTCGACTTGCCATGGCCGATGTGGCCGAAGAGGGGCTCGACGTGGCGGGGTTGCGCCTCAAGCAGCAGATCGACCTGCGCTATCCGCATCAGGGCTACTATCTCACCGTGGACGCACCCGATGGAGCGATCAAGGACGAGCATAGGCAGAGCATCAAATCCGCCTTCGACGGCCTGCATCGTGCGACCTATGGCGCCAGCGCTCCGGAGGAGGATGCGGAAGTGGTGACGCTGCGGCTCGTGGCAGAGATTGCCGTGCCCCATCTCAAGCTGCCGCGCCTTGCTGCCGGAAACGGCGGCGACGCGTGCATCGACCGCCGTCCGTTCTATGATTTTGCAACAACCCGGTTCGTGGATGCAGACGTGTATGATCGCGCGCGCATGCGCAGCGGTGATCGCATCAAGGGCCCCGCGATCATTGAACAGTACGATTCGACCACCGTGGTGCTCGCCGGCCAGATATTGACCGTCGATGATTTCGGCAATCTCGTCATCACCGAGGCTCGCCAATGACCCTCGACCCCATCACGACCGAAGTGATCATCAGCCGCATTCGCGAGACGACGGCGGCCATGGCGCACGCGCTCTTTCACAGCGGTTATTCGCCCATCCTGCGCGAATCCCAGGACGGCACCGCGGGCCTGTGCGATGCAATGGGCCGCGTCATCATGGTCGGCGGCGGGCTGCAATATCACTCGCTGCTTTATACCCGCGCGGTCGAAAGCGTGCTCGCCCGCTATCCCGCCTCCGCAATGCACGACGGCGACAGCTTCATCTCCAACGATCCCTACAAGGCCGGCAATTCTCATGTGCCCGACATCGTCGTGATCACGCCGGTCTTCCACCGGGGCGAGATCACCGCGTACGGAGCAAGCGTTGCTCACAAGGCCGATGTGGGCGGCCTTGTTCCGGGATCGTCAGGGGCCGCGGCGCGGGAGATCTTTCACGACGGCGTTCTTATTCCTCCGGTGCGCTACTGGACGAAGAACGGGGTCAATCGCGAGGTCGAGGCAATCCTGCGCAACAACAGCCGGGTGCCCGAGGTCGTGGTCGGAGACCTGCGCGGGCAAGTGGGCAGCACCCGGCTTGGCGCCGAGCGGCTCTGTGCGCTGTGCAATGAATACGGGGCGGAAACCGTGCGTGCCGCCATGGCAAGCCTGCTCGAGCGCACGGCCGTGCGCGTACGGGCGGAATTTGCGCGCTGGCCGGATGGCGAGCATTGCGCGCAGGCGATGCTCGACCACGACGGCGCCGACCGTTCCAAGCCGGTGCGCATCAAGGTGAATGCGCGCAAGCAGGGCGACCGGCTCACGCTTGATTTCTCAGAGACGGACAAGCAGGCCAAAGGCCCCGTGAACACGCCGCGCCCGACCGCGCAGGCGGTGTCGCTGCTCGCCGTGATCGCCGCCTGCGATCCGACCATTCCGATGAATTCCGGCGTGCTCGATGCGGTCGATTTCATCATGCCCGAGGGCTCGGTGGTGAGCCCGCAATTTCCCGCGACGGTCAATCATTATTTCCCGACCTCCCACATCGTTTACACCTGCGTGCTCGCGGCGCTCGGCAAGTTCAACCCCGCGCGCGCGGTCGCGCCGGCGGGATTTGGAACGGGCGCGATCGCGATCGGATACAGCAAGGGCCGCGCCGGCAAGCCCACGGTGCAGTACGAGCTGATGGTCACCGCGCTCGGCGGCACCAGCAGCCATGATGGAACGGCAATCGTGCTGCCCATGAATCATTTCACGCCGGGGACGCCGGTCGAGATCATCGAGACCGAATACCCGATCATGGTGCGGCGCTACGACATCTGGCGGGATTCGGCGGGCGCAGGCCGCTACCGCGGCGGCATCGGCAATGTGCGGGAATATCAGCTGCTCGTCGACTGCATCCTCACGGCGCGCACGTCCAATCATCGCCAGGGCGCGTGGGGGCTCAACGGCGGCGAGGGGCCGCCGCTCTCGCGCACGGTGATCAATCCGGATACGCCGCACGCCGAGGAGCTGGACTGCCTGGAGACGCGCCTGGCGCCTGCGGGCACCGTGCTGCGCCTGGAGCAGACGGGAGGCGGCGGTTACGGCAATCCGTTCGAGCGAGTAAGAGCGCTCGTGCAAAACGACATCGAGGACGGCTACGTGTCGGCGGAGGCAGCAAGGGTGCGATACAATTACAAGGCATGATGTCGATTGTTGCATCCGTATACAGGAAGGTTGCGCCCGGCGGCAGGAATCACCCTCTTTCGCCACGCTTTGTGTTTGGTTGCGGGGGCTCGCAACCACCTTAATCTACTGTTGATTGCAACCGATAATGTCTGCTGATTGGAGGTAAACCGGCCACCAATGTTGCAATGCGGTAATGCGTGCAAGTGACCCAAACCGGAAGTGGAATGTGCACCGCAGCGGGTAAATGATGATCACCATCCGCTGGTTGAGGAAACGCGCGGGGCAACGTATGGCCCATCTTTTAAGGGCTGCTCCACGGCGCAAAGATGGTTCTCTCGACATAGCTTCCTCCCTTGCTCTTGACTGAAAATGTTCTCTCTAATGTCGCGCTTCTACAGGCAGGCCAATCTCGTTCCATTGCTCCATGCCGCGACGCAGGACGCTGACTTGGGAGAAACCGGCTGCGCGTAAGGTATGGGCCGCCGCCGCCGAGCGCTTGTCTGTTCGGCAGACCAGAACAATCGGTCCCCGTTCAAGCCCAGCCAATTCTGCTAAGCGGCTATCGAGCTCGGTAACGGGAATATTGCGCGCGGTCGCAATGTGTCCGAACGGCCCGGTGAACTCGTCAGCCCCCCGCACATCAATGACGGCCACGGCTTCGCCGCGGTCGAGCCGCCGCTTGAGCTCGTTTGGCTCGATCCACGCGAACGATCCACGCAGCCGGCCAATCAGTCGTGGCAATGCTGCAATTGTAGCGAGAAGGCCGAGCGCGAGAAGACCGTAGCGCACAGCGTTCGCTTCGCCGCTTAGCGCCCCGCGTCCGGCATACCCGAGCCACGTATAGGCGACCGCACCGGGGACCATGCAGATGAACGTGGCGATGACGTAGTGGTGGAGCGGAATGCGCGTGAGCCCGAGCACGTAGTTAGACAAATTGAAGGGAAAAAGCGGGACCAGTCGCACGAAGGCAACGAAACGCCAACCCTCCGCGTCGACGCCATCAATCAGCCGCTTGAGAAGCCCGCCAGCGTTACGCGCGACCCATTCGCTCGCGATGTACCGCGCAACCAGGAATGCAAGGGTAGCGCCGAGCGTGGCACCTGCGAGATTCCAAAGGCTGCCCCAGAAAGGACCGAACAAGGCTCCGCCAGCAAGACTGAAGACGATACCCGGAACGAAAGCGACGGTACCCAGCGCAAAAAGCATCATGTGGCCGATCGGCGCCCACGGGCCAAGCCAAGCGAGCCATGCATCGAGGGTCGCCAGATTGATCTGGTCGCGGTGAAGGACCACCCACCCTGCCATCGCTGCGAGCACTACCGTCAGCACAATGCGCGGCAATGAGCGGCGCATGCTCATTGTCCAAGTTGCCTCTCTCCCAGTGGATAGCGGCCGGCATCACCGCGGAAAGGCTGCAGCAACATGCGATCAAGCCCGAGTTCGCGCGGATCGCGGAACTGCTCGATACCGATCGTCATGGCTTCGTGGCCGGCTGTTGGCTGTGCCCGGTAAGTCCCGAACAGCCGGTCCCACCATGGCAGGTTGAAACCAAAATTGCTGTTGGTCTCGCGTGCGAGAATCGAGTGATGCACGCGATGCATGTCCGGCGTTACGACGAACCAGCGCAGCACGCCGTCGAAGTGCTCAGGAATACGGACATTGCTGTGGTTGAACATCGAGGTGGCGTTAAGCAGTACCTCAAAGATCAATACGGCCAACGCCGGCGCTCCGAGTGCAATGACTACGGCGAGTTTGATGACCATCGACAGCAAGATCTCGATCGGGTGGAAGCGCAAACCTGTACTCACATCGATGTTGAGATCGGCATGATGCATTCGATGCAGGCGCCACAGCCCCGGAACTGCGTGAAAAAGCACATGCTGAAAGTAGATCGCGAGGTCGAGGAGGACGACCGAGGCCACCACGCCGATCCAGGCGGGGAGTATCAGCACGTTGAACAGCCCAAGCCCATGTGCCTCGGCAACGAGGGCGAGACCGACGGCCGTTGTCGGAAAGAGAATGCGGACCAAGAGCGTGTCCACAACCACGAGACCGAGATTATTGGGCCATCGCCATCCGCGCCCGATGGTCTGGGCTCGTCGGGGGTCGACGAGTTCCCAAGCCGCCATCAGCGCAAATACGCCGCAAAACGCGGCCAACCGGATATACTGCTCATATGAGAGCAGGGCGTCGCGCACGACCCGTGATCGTCCTGGTTATTGCTTTTGAAGGGTTGAATGACCACATTCAATCATTCACTTGAATAACATAAGGTGACCTCAGGAGCATGTCAACCCGCAACCCAAAACTTGCGCTGTTTGCCCATTTTGCCGCCGTCGCCAAGGCCCTAGCGCATGCCCACCGGCTGGAACTCCTGGAGCAGCTCGCCCAGGGAGAGCGCAGCGTGGAAGTGCTGGCGGATCGCACCCGGCTATCAATCGCGAATGCCTCGCAGCATCTTCAGCAGATGCGTCGTGCTGGCCTGGTGGCGAGCAGGCGGGAGGGAAAATTCGTTTACTACCGGCTTATGGACGACTCCATTCTCGACTTGCTGTCGGCTCTGCGCCGGATTGCCGAGCGCAACGTGGCCGAGGTCGAACAGGTCATACGCAGCTATTTTCACAATCGCGATAGCCTGGAGCCGATTAGCCGCGAGGAACTCTTGCAGCGGTCAAGGGCGGGAGAGGTCACGATTCTCGACGTGCGGCCGGAAGATGAGTTTGCCTTGGGGCATCTGCCCGGTGCCGTAAACATGCCGTTGCGCGAGCTTGAAATGCGCCTTGCCGAGTTCGATTCCGCACAGGAGATTGTGGCCTACTGTCGCGGTCCCTATTGCGTCCTCTCTTATGAGGCGGTCGCTGTTCTGCGGGCGCGGGGGTTCAAAGCTCGACGATTAGAAGATGGTCTCCCGGAGTGGCGCGCCGCTGGTCTGCCCATCGTGACCGACGCTGCATAGGTTCTGGAGGGCTGAGTAAGCACCAGATCGAGTAATTTTTAGACTGGTATTTTGCTGCACTGCATATGTCCGCTCCTGGCAGATTTTGTTGCAAAAGTCGTTTTCCACCGCTGATCAAAATTTTTCTAGGCCGCTGGTGCGATTCTCGGATAAATACGTGAGGGACCTCGTCTCCC
>CATPCO010000561.1 GCA_955652925.1 uncultured Xanthobacteraceae bacterium
CGCGGATGCGTTTTTTGGGGTGCCCCGCAAACCCGCCCTCGTTCGGCATTCACGGTGTGTGAGGGTGATCCGAGCTTAGCCGTACGAACTTCGATTGAGCAGCTGATGACGGCAATTCTCTCGCAGCGAGCCTGTGGCACAAGGGCGGGTTTAAAACCCGCCCCTACAAGCTTCGCGACCGCGATGTGCTTCCCGTCCGGGGTTTGCGGGACGCTTGTCATATGCGATTGCCCTGCCCCCCGGGGAGATTGCCCCAAGGCTGCCCCGTCGATTTAATTCGGTGTCCCCGCATGGCACCCTCGGCGCGGTGCGCCGCCGATCGCACCATCCGGGTCATACGCAGGGTTCGTTTTAATGCGGCGCTGGTTTCTCAGCTACCATTCTCCGGATCAGCCGCTGGCGGAAAGTCTCAAGCTCGCCATTGAGCGCAAGGATTCCGACTCACGGGTGTTCTTCGCTCCGACGCACATGCAACTGGGCGGCTCGTGGTCGGCGCAACTTGCCAAGGAAATTGCAGACGCAAACGCCTTTGTCCTGCTGGTGGGGGAGCACGGGGTCGGCAACTGGCAGGTGCTCGAATATGACGAGGCGCTCGAGAGGTGGACCGCGGCGCCGTCCGATTTTCCTCTCATTGTGGTCCTGCTGGAAGGGCAGACGGCACCCGGTCTGCCGTTTCTGCGGCGGCTTCACTGGGTCATCACCCCGGATCCCGCTTCCGACAAGGAAATCGGTCGACTGTTTGAGGCGACCTCGAGCAGCCGCAGCAATACCGGCGAGCTGTGGCGGCACGCCTCTCCGTACCGCGGCCTTGAAGCAATGCAGGAGAAAGACAGCGACTATTTCTTCGGCCGCAAGCGCGAAACGGTTGAGGTGCTTGCGGCACTCGCGGCTGACCCCGACCGTGTTCCCATTCTATTCGGCAATTCCGGGGTGGGTAAATCATCGCTGGCGCAGGCTGGCGTGCTCGCGGCGCTCAAGCGCCAGGCCTGGCCGCAGGATGCAGAAGCTCCGAATGGCTGGCCGGTCGGATTCGAGGGCAGCCGGCAATGGTGCTTCCTCTCGTTGCGGCCTGGCACGGATCCATTGAAGTCATTGGTCGAGGCTTTTCTCGACATCTGGCAGTTCGCAGCAACGGACCCCGAGCGGATCCGCCAGCAGAATGGGCTGGTCGAATTGTTGCGCGACGGCAACGCCACGCTTGCGGACCTCATCGATGCCACTGAGCGCCGCCGCAAGGAGCTCCATCAGTTCATGCCACCGGCGTTCTTCCTTTACGTTGATCAGGGTGAGGAGCTCTATGTGCGCGCGCAGGAGCGTGAGCGCCGCCGTTTTACCGAGCTGCTCGCGCAGGCGATTGCGGACCCGCGCCTGCGTTCCATGATGAGCATGCGCTCTGACTTCCTTGGTCACCTGCAAGCGGACGAGCCGCTGTTCAAAGTGCGGCAACAGATCGACGTGGCGCCGCTGCGCGAGCCGGAATTGCGTGAAATTGTCAGCCGGCCGGCAGAAGTGCTGGGGGCACGGTTCGAGACTGAGGGTCTCATCGACATCATTACCCGCCGCACCGCCGAGGATTCCATCAAGGATGTGGGCGCATTGCCGCTCCTCTCCTACACGCTCGACGACATGTGGACCCAGATGGTGCGGCAGGGCGACGGCATATTGCGGCTTCCCGCGCAGTCGGTCGAGCTCGGGGGTGTGCTGGTGGATCGCGCCAACAAGTTCCTCGCCGCGCGCCCCGGCGCGCAGAATGCACTGCGGCGCGTGCTGACGCTGCGCCTTGCGACCGTGCGCGAAGACGGCGAGCCAACGCGACGGCGCGCAGCGCGAGAGGAGTTCTCGGAAGAGGAATGGCGCCTGGTATCCGAGCTTGCCGCCTATCCCAATCGTCTTGTGGTCACGATCTCCAAGCCCACGGGAGAAACCTACGCAGAGGTGGCGCACGAAGCGATCTTCCGGCGCTGGGACAAGTTGCGCGAATGGATCGCGGCCGAACGCGAGTTCCTGGCGTGGAGGACCGGGCTCGAATCCGCACGTCGCGGATGGGAGACAGCACCCGAAGAGGCAAAGAACGATTCATTGCTGATGGGATTTCCCCTGGTTCAAGCCAGGCGCTGGCTGGCACAGCGCAAGGACGATTTGTCTCGTTCAGATCGTGAGTTCATCGAGCGCAGCATCGAGCGGGACACGGCGGAGCGCCGGCACAGCGAGGGATTGCGGCGGCGGAGCCGGCAATTGGCGGTCCTCGCAGGCGTGCTGTTGCTCGCGCTTGTTGCCGGTCCGGCGGCATGGTGGAAACGGGCGTGGCTCAATGAGCAGGCCTATTGGGCCTTTCACACTCATCCACTTTCAACAGACAAAGAGCATGCGCTTGCGCCGGCTGCCGACTTCGTCGAATGCACCGACTGCCCAAAGATGATCGTCGTACCATCGGGCAACTTCATCATGGGATCACTCGAATCCTCGCCATTCTTCAAGATGGAATTACCGCCCCATCCCGTCACCATCAACCAGCGCTTTGCCGTTTCCGCCCGTGAGGTGACGTTGGGCGAATGGAATGCGTGCGTTGATCATGGCGGTTGCACCCCGGTCGTTGCCGACGGTGCGGCAAGCGCTGCGCTGCCGGTCACGAATGTGAACTGGAAAGACGCACAGACCTATGTGGCCTGGCTCAAAAGAATAACGGGAAGGGATTATCGGCTACCCACCGAGGCGGAATGGGAATACGCAGCGCGCGGGCAGCGCTCGCCTGGCAAGACATACTATTTCTTTGGCAATGACGAGGCGGAGCTCGATCAATACGCCTGGTATGGCGACAATTCCGATGACCAGCTGCATCCCGTGGGGCAGAAAAAGCCCAATCCATTTGGATTATTCGACATGTACGGCAATGTCGCGGAGTGGGTGCAGGATTGCTACCACGACACTTACGAGGGCGCCCCGGCTGATGGTTCGGCCTGGACCGCGTGGAATTGCATTCGCTATGTGATACGCGGCGGCTCCTACGTCGACCGCGCACGGATGCTGCGCTCCTCGGCACGGGATTCCTCCGACAAGGCAACTGACACCATCGGCTTGCGGGTTGCCCGTTCGCTTGCGCCATAAAGCGCGAGCGTGAGCAAACGCGCCTGCGGAGACGTCGATCATGGCGCGATTTTTGGGCGCATTTGCCCAGCTGCGCGGCGTTGCGTGTTATTTTAGCCCCGCTCAAATCCGGAGAGACCGCACGCTTTCGCCTCGGGATGTGCCATGCGCTCCCTGGCCAACGCGGCATGCCGGCTACGGGGAAATAGGCGCAGGATGTCGGCATTGATTTTCTGCGCTTGTTCCAGGTGTCCCATGCAGCGATAGATGATCGCCATCCAGGTATATCCGTTATCGAGTGCGTTGCTGTTCGGGAAAGTCGTGATGAGCTTGCGAAACGTCTCTTCGGCCGCATTCAAGTCTTTCATTTCCGCGCCTAGCGCGAAGATTTCCTCCGCCAAAGCATCATCCAGGAGGTCGCCCTTCGGGAATTCCGCTTCCATGGCCGAGACCGCGGCGGGCACGGAGGCTGCGTTGAACTGAACGAGAATGCGCACTTTTCGATAGTAGAGCCATTCGCGCAGGTTGGCGTAAGGCTGGGTGCGGGGCACACTGGCAAGGGTCATATCGACCAGGTTCAGGGCTTGCCTGAGATCCTTATGAACCGGCGCGCGTGCGGCGGTGCGCTGCGGCTGTTGCTGGGGCGGGCGATCCAGCAACAAGGAGTACTCGACAATGATGTCCTTTGCTCTCTTGTCGAGGTCGCTCGGCGTGAGTGCGGCCGATTTCAGATAATTCTGGTAACGCAGAATCTGCCGGGAGGCCTCCACCACGTACGGAATTTCAGCCGCGTTGGTATAGTCGAACTCCTCCGTGCCGGCCTCGCGTCTCTTTGCGGGTGGGAAGATCGCCTTGAGGAAATCAGTGATTTTTTTCGGGTCGGTGGTCACCGGCATCCGCTCGATGGGCACGTGCAATGTCTTCAACCCGCGTTCACCGATTTCGATAGTCGCCGCATAGTCGAATGTCCGGAAGGCAGAGCGCGCGGCCGCGTACCAGAACGCAGGCTGGGGTGTCAGCACCGGATTGGATGCGATCATCTTCGCCTGCTCGGAAGGCGGGTATTGCGTCAAAATCCCCACCAGCTCTCGCATTGCCGCCGGGCGTCTGAAATCTCCGTTGCCCACCACCATGGCCTGCGAGAGATAGTTGATCGCTTCCAGGGGTTGACCTTGGTGATACGCAAGCCAGCCCAGCATGTAGGCGGCATCGTCTGCATGCGGCGCCGATTTGTCGCGCAACGCCACCTCGAAATACGGCCGCATGGCCGCGGCGCGCTGGGCGAAGTTCGGTATGACCTGCACAAGCAGCTTGCGATCATAGAGTTCCGGGTACCAGTTCAAGGTGGTCAGTGTGCTGTTCACCGGTCCGACATCAATGCCGACGGCGTCGTTGCCGAGCCCTTCGCTCATCTTCTGCTTAACCGCGGTCGGAACATCCTCCAGCATCGCTTGCAACAGCTCGTGCCCACGTGCGTAGTTGATAACGCCGGCTATGACGGAATTCGGATTTGTCTGGAGCGCTTTGTCGTACTCGCCGATTGCGTAGTACAAGAACTCGTTGAAGGGGTCGGCCGGATTGCTGCTGAGGAAATCAAGCATATCGCGGCGAATTCCGGGATATTCCGTATTCTCCCGGTAAGGGCTCACTCTGCTGCTGTGCTCGAGATCCTGAAGAAAGTTGACGGTGCCGAGAGGAAGATACGCCCACACGCGCGAACGCAGCTTTTGCGACGGCTGGCCCGCGAAAGCCCTGTCCAGCGCCTGGATGGCGATACTGGGCGACGTATCCAACGCAAGATGACGCGTGAGCGCCGCAACGTCAGCCCAAAGCGAATAATCGGTTCTGGCGCGCGAACGGTCCTTGGCAAGAATAGCGCGCAGCTCCTGCTCAAATTTTTTTGTCAGCGGCCGCGCGATGTCGACGGCCTCATAACGACGCTCGCCCCGCCCTGCTGCATCCATGTTGATGGTGTACACATACCCGGGCCCGCCGGTGACGCGGTAAACCGGCAGACCTGCTTTGACGGAGCGATCCATGTCGCCGAGCGGGTCAAGAAAAATTCCAGGCCAGATCGGATCGGAATCTCCGCGCAAGTCTTCCGGCCGCAGCGCACGCAGCTCAACATCTCCCCAGACGGCAATCACCGCACTCGGCAAGCCGCCGCGCGC
>CATPCO010000562.1 GCA_955652925.1 uncultured Xanthobacteraceae bacterium
ATATCTCGCGGGTCACATTCCCGGCGCCGTGCGTTTCGATATCGATGCCATTGCGGATCATTCCAATGCACTCCCGCATATGCTTCCGGGCGCAGAACAGTTCGCGCGCGATGTCGGTGCCCTCGGGATTGCGGATACCGACACGATTGTCGTGTACGAGGGCGGCCCTCTGTTCTCGGCGCCGCGCGTCTGGTGGACGTTCCGTTTGTTTGGAGCACAGAAAGTTTTCATTCTCGACGGCGGCCTGCCGAAATGGAAAGCGGAAGGACGGGAGCTCCAACCGGGGCCGGTCACACGGCCGGCGCGCGCTTTCAACGGGCGCAGTCCGCCGGAAGTGGTTGCATCGCTTGAGACGGTGCGATCGGCATTGGCAAGCAAAGATGTCCAAGTGGTGGATGCACGCGCGGCAGACCGCTTTCATGGGCAAGCACCGGAGCCGCGGCCCGGCCTGCGATCCGGTCACATGCCCGGAGCCTTCAACGTTCCCTCCAGCACTGTTATCGAGGATGGCAGGCTCGCGCCGATTGCCAAGCTCAAAGAAGCCTTTGCGGCGGGCGGCGTCGACCTCGACCGGCCTATCATCACGACCTGTGGCTCAGGGCTCACGGCTGCGGTCCTGTGGCTTGCCCTTGATGCCGTCGGAAAGCCTCCGAAGGCTCTCTATGACGGGTCGTGGTCGGAATGGGGCGCGCGCGCCGACCTTCCGATCGAGCCGCAAGCGAGTGATCGCTGAGTTCATTGCAAGCCGTGCCGACAAGAACACGAAGCAAGGTCCCGGCCGCGATCGTGACCGGAGCTGCGCACGGCATCGGGCGCGCGATCACGCGGCGACTGGTGCAGGATGGCTGGCGAGCGTGCGTGGTCGATTTGCCTGGCACCGGACTCGATCGAACGTACCGCCGCAATCAGCGCTCCGTCATCTGGATTGAAGGCGATGCCGCTGACGAGCAAACGGCCCGCCAAGCAGTCGAGGCGGTTCTCACCAGGTTCGGCCGGCTCGACGCGCTCGTCTCAAATGCGGGCATCATGATCCGCAAGCCGCTCGCTCAGTTGACGCTCGCCGAATGGCACAAGGTCTTGGACACCAACTTGACCGCCGCTTTCGTCCTTGCGCGCGCCGCCGAAAAGCCGTTGCGGGCGGCGGGTGGATCGATTGTCACAATTGCGTCCACCCGCGCCTTGATGTCCGAGCCCAACACGGAGTCCTATTCCGCCAGTAAGGGCGGGCTCGTCGCCCTCTCGCACGCGCTCGCGATCAGCCTTGCGCCCGAGGTGCGGGTCAACGCGATCAGCCCCGGCTGGATTGCCGTACGGGGCAATGAGCAGTTGCGGCGCAAGGATCATTTGCAGCACCCGGCCGGCCGGGTTGGGCGTCCCGAGGATATCGCCGAGATTGTCGCATTTCTCCTCGATCGTGAGCGCGCCGGTTTTATTACGGGGGCGAATTTCGTGGTCGACGGCGGCATGACCCGCAAAATGATTTACGAGGAATAGTTTCCCGTCACCCCTCTTCTGCGCTGCAACATAGCGAACAACGAGAAACGGCCGGCGAATGCTCGGCCTTTTACGGCCACTCGAGAGTGCTTATAATCGCAACGTAGATCGGAATCGTTCAGTGCCGCGGGCCATTGCGATGATCTTTCGCCAGCTCTTCGACAGTACGTCAGGCACCTATACGTACCTGCTTGCCAGCCGGCGCGGCGGCGAGGCGCTGATCATCGATCCGGTCCTGGAGAAGGTCGATCGTTATATCCAGTTGGTCAGCGAACTCGATCTGCGGCTGGTGAAGGCGGTCGATACCCACCTGCACGCTGACCACGTCACCGGGCTGGGTGCGCTGCGCGACCGCACCCACTGCATTACGGTCATGGGAGAGCACAGCAAAGTCGATGTCGTTTCCATGCGGCTCGCGCAAGAGGATAAGCTCACCATCGAAGGCATTGCCCTCGACGTGCTCTATACGCCGGGGCACACGGATGATTCCTACAGCTTCCTGATGCGCGATCGTGTGTTCACGGGCGACACTCTGCTCATCCGCGGCACTGGCCGCACCGATTTTCAGAACGGCGATCCGCGGGCACAATACGATTCGATCTTTAACAAGCTGCTGCGCTTGCCGGAAGAAACCATGATCTTTCCCGCGCATGACTACAAGGGCGAGACGGTGTCTACGATCGGCGAGGAAAAGCGGTTCAATCCGCGACTGCAGGTGCGCTCGATGGATGAATATGTCGAGCTGATGAACAACCTGAAGCTCCCCAACCCGAAGATGATGGACGTCGCTGTTCCAGCCAACATGCGGGTCGGTCTTGCGCAGGAAGCGATCGCGCGGCGAGGTTGGGCGCTCAGCGCCCGGGAGGCGACGGCCCTCGCCGGCAGCCCCGACGTCGCTTTTGTCGATCTGCGTGAGCGTGCCGAGCGTGAAAAGCACGGCATCATCGACGGTTCGCTGCATGCCCCCTACCCTGACCTGCCGGAACACGTTGGCCCCGGCGGCATGCTGCACGAGCTTGCGCGCGCCACCGGCAAACGCATCCTGTTCTACTGTGCGTTCGGCGAACGCTCGGCTATGGCGGTGCAGGCTGCGCAGGATGCCGGAATCACATCGGCCTGTCACATTGCTGGCGGCATCGATGCCTGGAAGAAGGCCGACGGCCCGCTTGTCCATTAAGATTAAGGGCGCACGCGGCGCGCTTCGCCCGTGTTCGGGGCGCGCTGTAATAAGCGCGCCTCAGCGCAAGATCTGCGCCAAAAACAACTTTGTTCGCTCGTGCTGCGGGTGGTTGAAAAAAGCCTCCGGCTCGTTGCTTTCGATTATCTGTCCGACGTCCATCAGGATCATGCGATTGGCCACCTGGCGGGCGAAGCCCATCTCGTGGCTGACCACCACCATGGTCATGCCGTCATGCGCGAGTGCCACCATGGTATCGAGCACCTCCTTGACCATTTCCGGATCGAGCGCGGAGGTCGGCTCATCGAACAACATGATCTTTGGCTCCATGCACAGCGCGCGCGCGATCGCGACCCGCTGCTGCTGGCCGCCTGACAGCTGACCAGGGTATTTGTCGGCCTGCTCGGGAATGCGAACCCGTTTGAGCTGCCGGCGCGCCAGTTCTTCGGCCTGCTTTTTTGGCATTTTGCGTACCCAGATCGGGGCGAGGGTGCAATTTTCAAGCACCTTGAGGTGCGGGAAGAGGTTGAACTGTTGAAACACCATGCCCACGTCGCGTCGGACTTCGTCGATCTTCTTCAAGTCTGCGGCCAGCTCGATGCCATCCACGATGACCCGGCCGCGCTGCCAGTCTTCGAGCCGGTTGATGCAGCGCAGGAGCGTCGACTTGCCGCTCCCCGACGGACCACAAATGACAATGCGCTCGCCGCGCATGACCTCAAGATCGACGCCACGCAGCACATGGAAGCTGCCGAACCATTTGTGGAGGCCTACGATTTCAATCGCACTCTGCTCGGGCACAAGGTTCGATGCGCTCTCTGATGAAGCTGATTTTCGATTGCTGTCGCGCACGTGATCCTGCTCGCTTCGCTGCCTTTGGATCAGCGCGCTTGCCCGCTACTCAGCCGGCGCTCCATGAACAACGCGTAACGTGACATTCCGAAACTGATGAGAAAATAAATCGCTCCGGCAAAGGCAAAGCCGGTAAAGAGAGTCGCGGGTGTAGCCCAGGTTGGGTCGGCGAATGCCGCGCGCAATTGTCCGAGCAGATCAAAGATCGCCACGATCAGCACCAGGCTCGTGTCCTTGAACAGGGCGATGAATGAATTGACAATGCCTGGAATGACCACCCGCAGCGCTTGCGGAAGAATGACCAGGGCCATCATGCGCCAGTAGCCGAGACCGAGCGCCATGGCGGCTTCGAATTGACCGCGCGGTATCGCTTGGAGGCCCCCTCGCACCACCTCAGCCATGTAGGCTCCCGCGAACAGCACGACCCCGATCAACACGCGCAGCAGCGGATCGATTCTCCACTCTTCCGGCAGGAAGAACGGCAGCATATAGGTTGCGAAGAACAGAACGGTAATCAAAGGGACGCCGCGCCATAGCTCAATGAATAGGATGGACAGAGTGCGAATAAACGGCAGGCCGGAGCGACGCCCCAGCGCCAGCAAAATTCCAAGCGGGAGCGAAAGAATGATGCCGGTAAACGAAATGACGAGCGTGATCAGAAGCCCGCCCCACGATCGAGTCTCCACGTGAGGAAGTCCTAATATATTGCCCACGAGCAGACAGAATGCCAGGATCGGAAAGACTCCCAAGAAGAGAATTGCGTTCATCCCTTTGTACGGAATGCGCGGGATAAGAAGGGGAACGAGCAGGATCACTCCCATTGCGTAAGTAACATTGACGCGCCATCGTTCGCCCTCCGGATAAAATCCGTACATCAGTTGGGGGAACTTGGCCTTGATAAAGGGCCAGCATGCGCCGACCGCGTGACCCACCGTCTCCGAGAGACAGTCAACGCGACTCGTTCCATCCCAAATCGCATCGACGAAAAGAAATCTTACGACCGGCCATAGCACGAGCACGATGAGCACGGCAGCGACTGCAGTCAGCGCGGCATTGAATGGCCGATTGAGAAGCCGAGAGCCAATCGCGACAGCGCCGCCTGCGCGCACTGCCGGCGGCGGCTCGGCCTCGGTGAGCGCGCGGGTTACGTACGAGGGCTG
>CATPCO010000563.1 GCA_955652925.1 uncultured Xanthobacteraceae bacterium
ATTCCGCTGGCCGTGGGGCAGGCCGCGCAGATTCCCATCACCGCCACCTCCGCCAATCTCAGTGGCGAAGCTGAGTGCACCACGGCAGTGGCTGTGCGCGACCAGCTCCAGAACCGCATCTCGATCATTGTCGATGGCGGCACCTCGCCTCGTGAGGTGGCTTCGACCATCGTTGACCTCACCGACGAGGAAGCCCGCTGGCGCATTATGCGGGAAGGCGCAATTCCGGCTCAGGCGATCTCCGAGTTCTTCGCGCAAGGATGAATCAAGCAGCAAACCGGCGTAGGCGAGGCCGCAGGCTATTGTGGGTGGTGGCGCTGGCTGCGGTGGTGCTGTCGGTCTTTCTCGGGTTCAGCAGTGTCCAGATTGTGCGCGAAGCCTCTTTGCAAGAAGTCCATCCCGCCGACGCCATCGTTGTCTTCGGGGCTGCTGAGTACGCCGGACGCCCATCCCCCGTCTACCGCGCCAGGCTGGACCACGCTTACGAGCTGTTTCAGCGCCGCGCTGCGCCTGTGGTCATCACTACCGGAGGTTCAGCGGCTGATCCCAGTTTCAGCGAAGGAGGAGTTGGCCACGACTACCTGATGCACCGTGGCATTCCCGAGCTAGACCTGATTGCGGAGACCCAGGGCTCAGATACCGCTTCCTCTGCGGAACGGGTTGCGGTCATCATGCGCACCAACCGGATGCGGAGTTGCGTGGCGGTCAGCGATGAATATCACGTGTTCCGCATCCGCAAGCTGCTGGAGCATGAAGGGGTGCAGGTGTACGTGGCGCCGCGGCCGGACTCTCGCCCCCATTCGCCATGGCAACGAGCTTGGGCGGTGCTCCGGGAAGCGGCAAGTTACGTTGCCTGGAGGCTGCACATCCCGGCATAGCAGTCATCCTGAGCGCAGTCGAAGGACGCCCATGGTGCGCGTCCTCTGGAAGTCCTGGGAATTTCCTGCCACCCCCTGATCGGACATCACCATCCCATCTTCTTCCTCAGCGCCGTGATATGCGCCACGTGATGCCTGCCGTGCCAGGAATACAGGGCGAGGTTCTTCTCCAATGGAATCTTTCCCATCTCGGGATGATGGAAGTGGCGTTTCCAGTCTGGTGGTTCGAGCAAGCGCAACAGCCGCACCCAACGGTCGTGGAGTGAGTCGAGTAAGGCCAGCGAAACCTCCAGCGGAGTGGACTGCACATCGGGCAGTTTCGCCCAGCGGTCCTCCATATACGGCTTGATGGTCGGCTCATCTTCCGTCAGGGCCAGTTTGAAGCGGATGTATGCGTTCATGTGGCTCTCGGGCACATGATGGGTTACCTGCCTGAGTGTCCATCCGCCATCGCGATAAGGGGTTTCGATCTGCTGTGGCGAGAGACCCTCGACCGCGGCACGCAGCGCAGCCGGAGTCCGCTCTATGTCGTCGATGAATTTCTTTCGCTGCGCCTCGTCAGGGGGGCCGTCGAAGATAAATTTTCCGATGGGATAACGCGGGTCGCTCATCTTCGCCTCCAATAGCACCATAAAGGAAACGCGAAAAGCTTCCGAAAAGCAATCGAGAATGACAATTACCAGAAAATTCGACGACAGATGGTGTCTAGGAATGTGTCGGCGGAGACCAGAAACTATCAACTGGGAACTGACACTATTTACCTTACCAACGCCAGGATGCGCACAGGAGCTGCTGATCCGCCCGCCACTTTCATGGGAGCGACCAAAGCGACGGCGCCGTTGGCGGGCATGCGGTCAAGATTGGCTACATTGATTAGAGCATAGAGACCGTGCGCCAAGGTGAATTGATCCACGGCAAAATTCTTGGCAGAGCCACGATCCAGGTTGGGCGTATCAATGCCGAGCCCGACCGCATTGCGTCCTTCGGCGAGGAACCGTGCTGCATCCTCGGAGTATCCGGGAAAATGCATGATGCCCCTGGCGTCGGCGTTGCGGTAGCTCTTAATCGCGTTCCAGCGAGAAGCCCATCCCGTGCGCGCCATAACCACCGCGCCCAGCGGGATCTGCCCGTTGGTCTGCTCCCAGCTGGCGATATCTTCCACGGAAATCTGATAGTCGGGATTACTCTTGGCGCTGGCTGTGGCGTCGAGTACCACGAGCGGTGCGATTAACCGGCCGGCGGGAATCTGGTCCACGGTCCAGCTGCCGCGCACCAAGCGTGCCGGGGCATCCATCCGGGTGGCAAACTGTTCTGAGAAAGAGACCGCCGGTGCGGACGAAGGGTTCTTCTCGGCGCTAGCTACGGCAGACGTTTCCGGTGAGGGGAACCCAGATGTCTGCAACGAATGAGTGAGATCTCGAACCTCGTGGAAGCCGCCCGGTTGGGTCGTCTCCGTTCGCTGCTGCGCGAACAAAAACAGTGCCAGTGCCAGCACGTAACCGATTACAAACTTCTGAATCCTCATTACTTCTAATCGTCTTTCTTTGCTTCTCGGGCCTGCTCGAAGAAGTTTCAGGAAAACCCAAGTAAAGCAGTGAACTGGGAGCAGCCTTGAGCCGTAACGCCTTCTTATTC
>CATPCO010000564.1 GCA_955652925.1 uncultured Xanthobacteraceae bacterium
CACCGGCCCAAGCTCGCCTCTTCGGACGAGAAATATAAAGACGACATCGCGCCCGACGGCTCGCCCTTCCGCCCGCTCTACGACGACCGGGTCCGCTTTAGCGGCCAGCCGGTCGTCCTCGTCGTCGCCGAGGAGCTGGAAATCGCGCGCTTTGCGGCATCCCTGGTGCGCATTGAGTACGAGCCGGAAGCGCACGTCACGGATTTGGAAGCGCAGCGTAAACGCGGTGCGATATCGGCGCCCGACCCTTCGCACGCGCACAAGCGAGGCGATCCCGCGCGCGCCTTCGAGCAAGCAGCCGTCAAGGTCCAAGCCGAATATCGCATGCCCGTCGAGCACCACAATCCGATGGAGCCATACGCGACAACGGTGGTATGGGAGGGCGGCGGCCGCATTACCGCGTATGACAAGACCCAGGGACCGCAGAACAGCCGGAACTATGTCGCCGATCTTTCCGAGCTGCCGCGCGACAAGGTGCGCGTGCTGTCGCCTTATGTCGGAGGCGGCTTCGGGTCCGGGTTGCGCCCGCAATATCAGTTGCCGCTTGCCGTGCTGGCGGCCCGCGCGCTCAAACGCTCGGTGCGCGTGACGCTGACGCGCCAGCAGATGTTCACGCTCGGCTACCGCGCTGGTCTTGTTCACGAGCTTGCGCTTGGCGCGAACCGTGACGGAACGCTGGTCTCGTTCCGGCACAACACCGTCGCCATGACCTCGCAGTTCGAGGATTTCCAACGCAGTTTCGTCACCTGGTCGAGCATGCTCTACCGCTGCGCCAACAGCGAGCTGGGCCAGCGCCTGGTGAAGCTCGATCAGAACACGCCCTGCGACATGCGCGCGCCCGGCGGAGCGGAAGGTCTCTATGCCATTGAATGCGCGATGGACGAGCTCGCCTGTGCGGCCAACATCGATCCCCTGGAGCTGCGGCTGATTAACTATTCCGACAAGGACCAGATCGAGAATCGTCCGTTTAGCAGCAAAGAGCTGCGCGAATGCTATCGGCAGGGTGCGGAAAAATTCGGCTGGTCCAAGCGCACTCCGGAGCCGCGCTCCATGCGCGAGGGCAACGAGCTCGTCGGCTGGGGAATGGCGAGCGGCATCTGGGAAGCGATGCAGCTGAAGGCGAGCGCGCGGGCGGTGATTACCGCCAATGGCAGCGTCGAGATCGCAAGCGCGACCGCCGATATCGGTCCGGGCACGTACACCATGATGGCCCAGATCGCGGCCGAGATGCTCGGCGTGCCGTTGCAGGACGTCACGGTGAGGCTCGGCGATTCCAGCCTGCCCGATGCGCCGGTCGAAGGCGGCTCGTTCACCACGTCCTCGGTGGGCTCCGCCATTCACGGCGCCTGCCGCGCGGTGCAGAAGGAGCTTTTGCGGCTCGCGCAACGCATGCCGGGATCACCGCTTGCGAGAGCGAGCATTGACGACGTGGTCTTCGCCGAAGGCAAGATCCGGCACAAACAGGGTGCAAGCCGCGAGATCCCGGTGGTAGACGCGATGCGCTCGGGTCGCGCCGATCGGATCGAGCAAGAGGCGACTGCCGAACCGAACGAGGACGGCAAGACTTCCCGCTACACCCATTCGGCGGTATTCGCCGAGGTCAAGTTCGATGCGCAGCTTGGCGTCATTCGGGTCACGCGGGTGGTCAGCGCGGTCGCGGCCGGCCGCATCCTCAATCCGAAAGTCGCCGGCAGTCAGATTGTCGGCGCGGTGGTCGGCGGCATCGGAATGGCGCTGCATGAGGAGACCGCGGCCGACCATCGTTTCGGGCGGTTCATGACCCACAATCTTGCCGATTATCACGTGCCGGTGAATGCCGACATTCATGCCATTGATGTGATCTTCGTCGAGGAGAAGGACGACGAGATCAACCCGCTCGGTATCAAAGGTGTGGGCGAGATCGGCATTGTCGGCACGGCGGCGGCGATCGCCAATGCCATCTATCATGCGACCGGCAAGCGCGTGCGCGACCTGCCCATCACGATCGACAAGCTGCTGCGGGATTGAATTTTCTGGATCGCCGATGGATTGTGAGCCTTGTTCTGACCAGCCCGAAAAGTAGCCCGGATTGAGCGAGGCGAAATCCGGGAAAACATGAGCTTGGAGTCGCGCCTCCCGGGTTTTGCTGCGCTCAACCCGGGTTACCGTTCAACTAACGTGAGGGTGATACGATGAAACGCGAAGATGTAAAAGTGCGAAGGCTCGCGCCGCTCGACACGCCGACCGATCTCAAGCCCGATGCGGTCAAGGATATTTCAGGCGCGCTCAACATCCTGCTCGCGGACATGTTCGCGCTCTACCTGAAGACCAAAAACTTCCACTGGCATGTGTCGGGCCCGCACTTTCGCGACTATCATCTTCTGCTGGATGAGCAGGCCGACCAGATCTTCGGCACAACGGACGCAATCGCCGAACGCGTGCGTAAGATCGGCGGCATGACGCTGCGCTCGATCGGGCAGGTCGGCCGCCTGCAGCGGGTCATGGACAACGATGCTGAATATGTGACGCCGCTCGACATGCTTGCCGAGCTGCGTGACGACAACAAGGAGCTCGCCGCCAACATGCGCGAGACCCATGGCCTCTGCGATGACGGGGACGATATCGCGACCGCAAGCCTGTTGGAGGTCTGGATCGACGAGGCCGAGCGGCGGACCTGGTTCCTGTTCGAGGCGAGTCGCCGCGCGCAACCCGGCGCATAAGAAAATTAATCGTTCCGCGCAAACGCTCGCGTCTGCACGGACCAAACCAGCAGTCCGAGAATCATGGCGATCGGCAATACCAGAGCCCATAGCGCCACGCTGGAATAGACGAGAGCGCCGGCGATCGTGCCGGTGAGAAAGCCGGCGGCGACCCGCAGCACGGCGTTGAGACGCTCGCTTGTCGAGGTGAGCCGCGCAGCAGCCCGATCGTCTCGCGCAATCCTTCGCGCATGCCAGGCGAGAAGCGTCTGCGTGGCCAGGACTGCAATCTGGGTTGTGTTCGTGGTCATCACATTGGTCGACGGCATCCCGCGCATGATGAGCTGCACCGCGGCGCTTTGCACGCCCATCGCTGAGAGCCCGAACAAACCGGCGGCCACGGCCAACGGCGCGTTGGGATAGACAAAAGGCTCTCCGACCGTCCCAACGATGAGAAATGCCATGAGCAAGGCGCTTTCGAGCGCCAAGCTCCAGGCAAGCGGCGAGCCGCGCCGGTCACCCACAAGCGCCACGAGCAGCGTGGTCGCTACGCCCGCAATGACAAAGGTCGGTATCGCAAAGATGGTCAGAAGAATGCCCTGCTCGCGCTGGGCGATCTGCGCCCCCACCGTAACGAAGCTGCCGGTAAGCTGAGCGACGAAAAAGCCGAACAGCGCAAGGAAGGTGGAGCTGTCCACATAGCCCGCGACAAAGCTCAGCAGCAAGGAAGCGGTTCGAGCGTCGCGGCTTTTCTGTTCCGGCTGAGCCATATCGGGCGCCTCTCGTTGTGATTGCCTCGGCCCGTCATGCGCGGGCTTGATTCGAGTTGCATCAACGGGAGTGTAATATGCGGCGCATCCAAAGCCTCGCTTCCGATCGCCCTTCGCAGGCCAGCTCCGGAACATGACCGCCGGCACCACACAAAGCACACAGGGCGCAGACCAGGCGCCCTCCCCGTGGGCTCCATTCCGTCACACCGCATTCACGTTGCTGTGGATCGCCACCGTGGTCGCAAACGTCGGCACCTGGATGTACAACGCTGCGTCCGGCTGGCTCATGACGAGTCTTGATCCTGATCCGCTCATCGTTTCACTCGTTCAAGTCGCAAACACGCTGCCGATATTTCTCTTGGCGCTGCCCGCCGGTGCCTTGGCGGATGTGGCCGACAGGCGACGCTTTCTGTTCTGGAACGAAGCGATAATAACGGCTCTCTCGGGGGTGTTCGCGGTCTTCGTCGCGCTTGATCTCGTAACGGCACGCCTGTTGCTCCTGTTTACGTTTCTGATCGGGATCGGCGGAGCGCTGACCGCCCCTGCTTGGCAGGCGATCGTGCCGCAGCTCGTCCCGAGACAAGACCTCGCCCCTGCGATCTCGGCGAACAGTGTCGGCTTCAACATCAGCCGGGCGATCGGCCCGGCGCTCGGAGGCGCCGCCATTGCATGGTTGGGAATCGCCGCGCCGTTCTGGATCAACACGATCGCTAATCTCGGTGTGCTCGGGGTTCTGTGGTGGTGGCGCTCGCCGCAGCGAAGCGTTGCTAGTCTTCCCGCCGAACGGGTCAGCAACGCCATCGTGACCGGCATTCGCTATGCCAGATACAATTCGCATTTGCGCGCGACCTTGATGCGCGCGGTGGGGTTTTTCCTGTTCGGCAGCGCCTACTGGGCCTTGCTTCCGCTGGTTGCGCGCAACCAGATCGCCGGCGGCCCCGAGCTCTATGGAATAATGCTCGGCGGCATCGGGGTCGGAGCCGTGACTGGTGCATTCGCGCTGCCCTGGTTCAAGAAAACGCTGGGTGCTGATCGGCACGCCCCTCAATCGTCTCGACAGCGACGCCAAAATCGGCGGGACGGCGCTCTATGCGTCGGACGTTCGCCGCCCCTCTATGTTGATCGCCGTCGTCAAGCGC
>CATPCO010000565.1 GCA_955652925.1 uncultured Xanthobacteraceae bacterium
ATGATCGCGAGCTCCACTTCATGCTCGTTGCGCCGCTCGGGGAACCTGATGGCGACGCCTTCGGAAGGACCCACCAGCGAGGAGTTTGCCTTGAGAAAGAGCCCGGCGGTGCCGATGGCGGGGGAAGGTTTAATGTTCTGGTTCGCGGCTCGCGCGGCCATCTCTTCGATATGCGCGGTGTAATTCGTCGGCGCGGCGACGAGCTTCGTGGGCCTCGCCACCGGAGCAAGCAGCTTGACCGCGGAGATTGGCGTGCCCGGCGCTTTCGCCGCCATCTCCTCCAACCGCGCGCGCCAGGCCGGCAGCGCGGCGATCACGGCATCGCCCTTCATCGCATAGGGAGCGGCAGCCCTGATCGCGCTTTGTGCCTCGGTGACATCATGCACCCTGTTTGCGCGCACCACACCCAAGCGGTCGTCGTTGAACCGGCAGAGCTTCATCGTTCTCATCTCATTTGCAGGACATCGCGGAACGATAGCAAAAGCCGATTCTCGCGGGTAGGGTGCACAAAGGCAGGACGGCTAGGTGTGCAATGACGGTCATTTGGCAGCCTGCGTTGAGTAAAGAGGCAAGCCGCTGGCGCGAGCTGGCGCATCGCGTCACGCAGGAGCATTTTGCGCCGCTTGCCGCCGAACTCGACCGCGAACAGCGCTACCCCTGGGAAAACGTGCGCCGCCTGGTCGAGCATAAACTCGCGGGCCTGTTCATTCCGAAGCAATTTGGCGGCCAAGATACGAGCCTGTGCGCGACGGCGGCCGTGGTCGAGACCATTGCGAGCGGTTGCCCTTCGACGGCGGCAATCCTGTGCACCTACCAGCTCGGTGCCTTTCCCGTCCTGCTCGCCGGGCGTGAGGATCAGAAGCAGCATTATCTCGGTGAGATGGCACGTGGCGTGGCAACGAGCTTTGCGCTCTCGGAGCGCAATACCGGCTCTGACGCTGCCGCCATTCAAACCACCGCGCACCGCGAGGGTGACCACTGGCGACTGTGCGGGGAGAAATACTGGATCGGCAACGGCGGAGCTTCGCGCTACTACGTGGTGTTTGCGAAGAGCGATGCGGATCGCGGTGCGCGCGGCATCTCCGCCTTCATGGTTGACAAGGATCAAAGCGGCGTTGTCGTCGATGAGGTCGCCGACAAGATGGGGCTGCGCGGCACGCAAACCTCCAATCTCCGGCTCGACGTGACGGTGCCGGACAGCGCGCGCATTGGCGAGATGAACGGCGCCTTGCGACTTGCGCTCCAGACACTCAATGTCGGACGCGTGCTGGTTGCAGCCCAGTCTTTGGGACTGGCGCTCGCGGCCTATCGCGAAGCGGCGCAGCGTGGCGTCGAGCGGCAAGCATTCGGCCGTCCCATCATCGAGAACCAAGGAATCGGCTTTCGGCTTGCCGATAGCGCGGTCGAAATCTCGGCCGCACGCATGATGCTTTATGAAGCCGCCAGCGCGTACGACGAAAGTCGCGATATCGCCACGCTTGGCGCCATGGCCAAGCTCTATGCCTCAGAAGTGGCGCACCGAGCGGCTGACTGCGCCGTGCAAGTCTGGGGCGGTTTGGGCTACTGCAAGCCGACCGCCGCGGAACGACTCTACCGCGATCAGCGCGTCCTTGAAATCTACGAAGGCACGTCGGAAATCCAGCGGCTCGTTATCGCCCGCGCCGTGCGCCAGGAGGCCGAGGAATGTATCGCCGCGGGTGGCGCAAAAGCCCGTGCTGGCGGATGAGGCCTCAGTTGCCCGCGCGAAAGCTTCGTCCCGCCTGGCCACGAATATGGGCGAGCACGCGCGCGTTGTTCTCGTGCACCATCCAGCGCGCGAGCGGTAACCAGTAGAACACCGGATCAAGCTTGAGCTCGTGCGAGGTACGCTCCACGATTTGCGTCTGTCCGCCCGGCTGTGGCAAGAGCTCGAAACTTGTGCTTGTCGTGCGGAAATAGCCAACCACATGCGGGGCGTGCACATGCTGGTACGGACTCAATTCACGCATGGAGGGTACATCGTTGAGGACCACGAATGTCAGCTTGCGCTGCGCAATCCATTCCGTCACTTGCTCGATGGCGGTACCGGTGGAAAACTCGCCGCGGCGCACCGCGCCGACACCCTTGCCGATGATCTCGCCGCCCAAGGGATAAGCAACGCCCAGGCGGAATGGCAGAGCTGGCGGCGCATCCATCGGCGCCATCTGGACGATCGCCCTCCAAACCAGCTCGGGTGGCGCTTCCACCACAATGTTCTCGGATGTGTCGAAGCTTGCCGTTGGGGGGAAAGCGCTCTCAAGCGCAAAGACCAGCGGCAAGAGCGCAACAGCCGAGACGGTTTCGGCGGGCGAGCGCTTCGTCGACAAGGCGATGCCGCGCCCGAGCGCTCCGCCGGCCAAGGCCGCCACGACGCCGAGTGGAGCCGCCATGACAATACACACTGCACCCTCGAGCGCAAAACCGATGAGCGCAATTCCCCCCAGCGCGGTCGCGCATAGAACGAGGTGAACGGATCGGGACGCATCTATCTCGCCGTGACGATTGGCGAAATAACCCGTGGTCGCGCCGACCACGAAAGGCGAGATCACGAACATCCCGAAGCCGTAGCTGCGAAAGACCAGCGCACCCACGGCGACGGCAAATAATGTGATACCTATCCCGGCAATCACGCCCTGTGCGGCCGGCACCCACGTCGGCCTTGCCGAAACCACCTGCTCCGGTGCGAGCTCAGCCTGCCGGCGTGAGGGAATAACGGACAGAAACAAAATGACGGGAATCTGAATGACAGGGACGAAGGCGTAGGCCGCGATCCATTCACTCACGCCTGCATCCGCTGCGCGACGAAACGCCAGCGAGGACAGCGCCCACGCGACGATCAAGAAATAAACCAGTACCAATATTTCGATAAAGCCAGCCGATCGATCAAAGATCACGATCGCTCGCAGCGATAACGACCGCAACGGCATGACAAGGAACCAGGGATCGGGCTCGAGCGGTTGACCGAACGCGCGCAGCACGCCGGCAACGAGCAGATGCTGGCTTACGAACAGCGCCAAGCACAACAGCGCATAGGGAAGCGGCCGGATTTTGCCTTGGAATGAAAAGAGCCAGCTCATCTCGGCTCGGTTTGATCCGTAGGGTGGGCAAAGGCGCGCAACGCAGACAAGTCTACGCAGTCTGCGCAAGGCTTGACTGCGTCCGCGCCATGCCCACGCGTACCCGAGCGCGCTTTCGATCGCGTGGGCACGGCGCGCGCGATCAGTTGTCCACGCAGAAACAGAAGTGGAGCGCGCGCCTTTGCCCACCCGGTTCGTGCACTGCACCCCGGAATGGCGGCGTCATTGATGAGCGCAACAAGGTTGGGCCGCGGCGGAAGCGTGTCGGGCGTCTTGAGATTCCACACGAGACCGAGGCGCGAAAGCAGGACGAGCACCCACCAGCCCGGGTCCGTTTCGCCCGGGCGCAGCCCAAGGCGCGCCGA
>CATPCO010000566.1 GCA_955652925.1 uncultured Xanthobacteraceae bacterium
CCGATTCTATTCTCGTCATTCGCGTTGCCGGTCAGCGTGCCGAACGGCCGCACGGCGGGTTACGGCGCGCGCAAAGGGCGCGCGCCCTAACCCACCCTACACCCTACACGCGAGCCGCAGCCGCCGACCTCGTTACGCTCGACAACCCGTCAAGAGCATTCCTGAGAGACTGCGCGCTGCGCCGAAGACCATTGCGCTCCTGATCCGACATCTCGGGTGTAAGGACCTCGACAACGCCGCCGCGGCCGACCACGCTCGGCAGCGACAGCGTCACGCCAAGATTTGCTTGATAGCTGCCGATCGGGATCACTGCGCGCTCGTTATTGAGGATCATCTCGGCAATGCGGACCGATACGATCCCGATCCCGTATTGGCTCGCATCATGGCCCTCGATGATGGTGATGTTGGCGTAGCGCACTTCCTGCTCCAGCTTCGCGCGCAGCGCATCGAGGCTGTCCTTGCGAGACGCAAGCAATGCCGCGACCGGAACTCCGCCAACGCGCGCCGACGACCAGAGGAACACCTGCGTCGTGCCGTGGTCGCCAATCACCTGTGCCTCGACGCTCCTCGCATCGACGCCGAAATATTTTCCGAGATGCACGCGAAAGCGCAGGCTGTCGAGATAGGTGCCCGTGCTCAGCACGCTCGCCTGCGGACAAATGGCGCGCGCGACATCGGCGAGAGGATCGGGCGGATCGGTCACGGCCACCAGCACTGCCTGGGGCGCAGCCGCCACAATTCTCGTCACGATATCGCGATAAATTTCGGCGTTCTTGTCGAGCAGCTTCAGGCGGCCGCGGGGATCGTTGCGATCGGTCGCTCCGCCGGTCTTTTCATTGACCCCGGCCGTGATCAGCACGACACCGGCGCCCTTGAGATCGTCATAATCGCCGTCGAAGACGTCGAGCTTGCGACCAAGCGGTACGCCATAGCGCAGATCGGTCGCCACCGCCTCGGCGGTTTTGCGGGTGCGATTGACCAACACGATGGTGTGCGCGCTGCCGCGGGCAACTGCGGCCATGGCACACGCACAGCCCACGTTTCCGGTTCCGACAATTCCGATCTTCATGGAATGCTCCTTTTCGCCGGCGCTGGACGCGAGAGATCGCCTCCCACAACGCTCATCCAGGTCCTGTTCAATGTCGCCGTCCAATCACGCGATGATCGCCTGTCAATGGAGCCTTCGTTATCTAAAGCGTCGTGGAACCTGGGGCGCGTGGACCCTTGCTAATTCTTGCGAGTTCTTGCTCAAAAGCAGCGTCGATGCGCATGATGGTCGAAGCGCCGAGCGCGAGGCCTGATCGCGATTACTTATCCGGCAGCAGCAAATCTTCTTCTGCGAGCAGTTCGCGCAAGTCGCCGATCGCCTCGATCGCTTCATCCTCGGCCGCCGCCGTCTTGAGGCGATGCCAGACTTCGCGCCAGGGCGCCGGCCGCCCGAGCCGCATCGCCTCATCGACATAGCCGCGCGCCTCTGCAAGCGTCCGCAGATGCCGGGGCCTCGGCGTGTCCTTGACGATGATCGGCGGAACGATCGGGAACTCGTCCATGCGACGATGGTAGCACGCGTTGAGCCGGCTGTCCGCCGGCCCTATTGTTCATGGGTACGCTAATGCCTCAAGCTGCTGCACCCGTCATGGTCGATGAACCAAGCAAACCCTCGTTTCGCAAGAAGGTGCATGCGCTGTTGCTCGGCGATCGCATCGATACGGCGGGGCTCGAGCGGACCGACGTGCTGTCGACGGCGCCGCTCGCCTTCCGCGCCGGACAGGACGGTGTCGTCACGGTCTTTCGTTATGGGGTCGTGGTGTTGTTCGGCATGTCCATCCTGGAAGAGGACGAAGTGCTGCGCGCGCTGCGCAGCCGCATTATTCGGCCCGTCAAGCAGCGGGAGGACGAGACCGCCACCATCGAAATCGTTGCGGACAAGGACGAACAAATCCTGCCCGGCGGACCGATTTTGCTCAAGGCAGCAACACCCGAGCATATGGTCGTGATTGCGGACGCGCTTGCGAAGAGCGTGGTCCTGGCGCGCGACGAGCGCGAGGTCTCCTCCGTCATTGAGGTGATCGAGCCGTTTGCCCGCCAGCTCGCAGACAAGGGGCGAACACCGGAGGGACGGCGCGCCATCCTCAAGCACATCGGCAATGCGCTGCTGGTCCAACACCGCGTGTCCGGCCGGGTCGCGGTTGCGGAAAAGCCGGACGCCGTGTGGGATCGACCTGACCTGGAACGGCTTTATGCCAGGCTGCAGGACGAATACGAGCTCACGGAACGTGCCGAGGCGCTATCGCGCAAGCTCGCGGTGATCTCCGAAACCGCGCAAGTGCTGACCGACATCATCGATACCAAACGTTCGCTGCGCCTGGAGTTCATCATCGTCGTGCTGATCGCTTTCGAGATCATCATAACGGCTTATCAGATCATGACGCGTTGACAGCTGAGCCTCGAATAGAACTGTAGGGTGGGCAAAGGCGCGCGCAAGATCATTTGCATAGTTGATGGGAACTCGACCGCGCGCGCCATGCCCACGCAGTCGTCTGGTTATGGTGGGCACGGCGCGCGAAAGCGCGCCTTTGCCCACCCTACTTAACTGCCCTGGAGAGCTTTTCGAAGCTCGATCAGCCGGGAGAGTTCCTGCTCCTGCTGGGCAATCCGGTCCGCATTCCTTTCTTCATCTTCGGCACCGGAATATGCAGCGGCCTGTTCAACCAATTCATTGATATTCTGCCGTATGATGGCAATGCGCTGGTCAAGCTCAGCAATCGATGGCTGCGTCATTGGCGCTATCTCTCGCGTTGGAAGCACAGGCACTCGACCCGCAGTAGCGGGCCAGCAGTACTAAGATATAGGTTACACGCAGCAGCCGCCGTCAAGCGATAGCAATCCGCCACAAATCTCAGCCGCTGGAATGACCAATGGGAATCATCATATTCGTTGGGTCCACCGCGAGCCTGCAGCTTGCTGGGCAGCGAGATTCATCGCTCGGTGCGGCGGTACCGTCACCCCTGCGCGGAATAGCCGCCATCCACGGGGATTGCGGCGCCGGTGACGAAATCGGATGCGGATGACGCGAGGAACACCGCGGTGCCGGCAAGGTCGCGCGGCTCGCCCCAGCGGCCGGCCGGCGTGCGCGCGAGAATACGCTCGTTGAGGCCGGGGACCTCGCTGCGCGCCGACTGCGTCAGCGGCGTATCGATCCAGCCCGGCAGGATCGCGTTGACCTGGATGTTGTCCTTTGCCCAGGCGCAGGCGAGCGCCTTCGTCATCTGGACAATGCCGCCTTTGCTCGCGGAATAGGCGGCCGCGTAGGCAGCAGCGAAGATCGAAAACATGGAGCCGATATTGATGATCTTGCCGCGCCCGCCCGCCTGCATGTGCGCATAGGCCGCCTGCGAGCAAAGAAAGGCGCCGGTGAGATTGGTCGCGATGACCTTGTTCCACTCCGCGGCCGAGTAGTCCTGCGGCTGCTTGCGGATGGCGATGCCGGCGTTGTTGACGAGGATATCGATGCGGCCGAATTGCTCGACGGTGCGGTCGATCATGGAGCGGCACGACGCCTCATTGCCGACGTCAAGCTCGAATGCCGCGGCTTTTGCGTCGTGGGCGACGAGCGCGCTGATGGCCTCGCGGTTTTTGTCTGCCCGGCGTCCCGCAATGACGATCGCTGCGCCGGCGGCGGCCAGTCCCTGCGCGATCCCAAATCCAATGCCGGCATTGCCCCCGGTGATGGCGGCGACCCGTCCCGCAAGGTCGAAGAGCTTCATCGCGCGCCTGCCCCCGTCATTATCATCGGACGCGCGTGAGGTTCTCGCCACCGCAAATGCCGAACGAGCAGCCCTCCACCCGAAGGCTGCTCGCGCCCTGCTCGGTCAGATAGCCTTGATAGGTCCTGCCGTTGTCGGAATTATAGAGTTGTCCGGCCCATTTGCCCGCTCCGCTCGGTCGCATATTGATCAGGACTTCCACACCCACCAGCGGACGATTGCGCTTGGCCGGATCAGGATTTTGCTTGTCGGTCGCGGGGCGGCCGGTTGCGGGATCCTTCGCGGGCACCACACTCGCGAGAAATCCGCACAGCGCCGCGCCACATGCTGCAATGCGCATGGTGCCGCCATCCGATGCCCGCCAGAGCCCAATCGGATCGGCCAAAGCCGCTCCAGCACTGGTGCAGGCGATTAGTGCAGCAAGGACCAGCGCTCCTGGCCGCACTTGTCGCCGCACTTGCGATCTCTCGTCTCGGCTCATCTTCGGTTCTTTCCCTCTAGCGCTTTTGCAAGATCGGGGACAAGCCAATGACGTTCGGTTGACGCATTGGGCATGTTCACCGGCCATTGCGGCCGATATTCTTGCCACGACAGCTTGCGCAAATGCCGCCGGGAGGACCCACATGATGACGCTGCGAAAGCTCGCCTTGGCATCCATTATCGCGGCCTCGGTCGTCCCCGGCGAAAGCCATGCGCAAGCCAATTATCCGGAAAGGGTCGTGCGGATGATCGTGCCCGCCCCTGCCGGCGGGCAAACCGATGTGATGGCACGGCTCATCGCCCAGAAAATCCAGCAGCCGCTCGGCCAGAGCGTGATCATCGACAATCGCCCCGGCGCGGGCGGCGCGCTCGCAGCACGCGCGGCGGCTTCCGCCGAACCCGACGGTTATACGCTGTTTTACGGCAATACCAGCACGCTCGCGGTGATCCCGGCGGTGGCCAAGAATCCCGGCTATGATCCTGTACGAAACTTTGATCCCGTGGCAAGCGTGTCGGAGAGCTACACTATTCTGGTCGTGCATCCCGCATTCCCCGCACAAAGCATCCGGGACTTTCTGAGTTATGCGCGGGCGCATCCCGGGAAGCTGAACTATGCCCATGCCGGGGCAGGCAATGTGACCCATCTGATCGGAGAAATGTTCCGCAGCCTCGCCGGGATTGATTTTGTCGCTGTGCCGCACAAGGGCGGCAACGAATCGGTTCAAAGCGTGCTCGCACAGCAGGTCGATTTTGCTTTCGAAAGTCCGGTCATTCTCCTGTCGCTGATCAGGGAAGGCAAGCTGCGCGCGCTGGCGGTGACCAGCGCGAAGCGCCAGCCGGAAATTCCCGACGTGCCGAGCATGGTCGAAAGTGGCATCACGGATTTCGTAGCCACGCTGCTCACAGGAATTGTGACGCCGGCGCCTGCGCCATCTGCGATTATCACGAAGCTCAACGCAGTGATCAATCAAAGTCTCCGAGGCGCCGACATGAACGACCTGGTGGTGAAATTCGGCTCGCAGGTGCGCGTCGGCACGCCCGCAGCGTTTGCCAGCTTTCTCGCCGGCGAAACGCAGAAGTGGCGAAAGATTGCCCAGCAGGCCGGAGTTTCGGTGGATTAAATAGTAGGTTGGGTCGAGTTCTTCACGAGACCCAACGCGGCTTGATGTTGGGTCTCGCAAGCTCGACCCAACCTACCGAAGCTCCCGCAGGTTGTCATAACAATGTGAGGATCGCATGGCCCGCAAACTTGAGCTCTCCTTCGCGTGCGGAGATTACGAGATCATGCGCGCTCTCAAGGAGGGCAGCGTGCGCCCCGAGGGCATCGAGCTTACGGTGCTCACCGACATGGCGGCCGCCCCGCGCCATTGGCGCTTTCTGCGCAATCGCGAGTTCGATGTGGCAGAAGTCTCAGGCTCCGGCTATGTCGCCGCGCGTGATCAGGGGCTTGCGTTCCGCGCCCTCCCGGTTTTTCCCCATCGCCGGTTTCGCCATGGTTTCATCTTCATCAACACGTCAAAGGGCATCTGCAAACCGACGGACCTGATCGGCCGCAAGGTCGGCACCAAAGACTATCTGTTCACGGCGGGACTGTGGATGCGTGGCATCCTCGAGCATGACTATGGCGTTCCGCACAAATCCATCGAATGGCTGAGCGAACTCGATGAGGACGTGGATTTCGCCCCTCCGCCCGGGCTGAAATTCTCGCAGCTGCCGAAGGAAAAATCGCTCGAAGACATGCTGGTCGCGGGCGAGATCGATGCCCTGCTGTCGCCCGATCTGATCCGGCCGCTCACGGCGGGCGATGCACGGGTCGGCCGGCTGTTTGCGAACTACAAGCAGGAGGAGATCGCGTTCTACCGCAAGACAGGTATTTTCCCGATCATGCACGTGGTCGGTATCAAAGCCGAGATTGTCGAGCAGCATCCCTGGGTGCCGATCAACCTCTACAAGGCATTCGAGCGCTCGAAGGCGCTGGCAATGGAGCGGATGGAGAACCCGCGTATTGTACCGCTCGCCTGGTACCGGGAGACATGGGAGGAGCAGGAACGCATCCTCGGCAAGGACCCGTGGGAATATGGTTTGACCGAGCGCAATGCCAGGAATTTCGAACGTCTGGTCACCTATTCCCACGAGCAGGGCTTGAGCAAGCGCCGCCTGCCGCTCGATGAGCTTTTTCTCAACGTCTCGGAGGGTCTCAAACGCGACGAGTTCCGGTTCTAGCGCAGCAATGAATCCCATCGACCTTGAAATCATCTATCAGTCGACGCAGCAGATCGCGCGCGAGCTCACGGTCAACATGCTGCGCACGGGCTATTCGACGATCATCAAGGAAAGCCAGGATTTCACCTTTGCGATCTTTGATGGGGAGGGCCGCATGGTGGCGCAGGGCATTCCGCAACCCCTGCATATCGGACCGCTCTCGGCGCAGGTGAACGAAATCCGCCGGCGTTTCGCTGGTGGAATCCATCCCGGCGACGCTTTCATCGTCAATCACCCCTATCAAGCCTGCCAGAATCATGCGACCGACGTCACCGTGATCTCGCCGGTATTCGCAGGCGAAAAGCTGGCCGCATTCATCGGCAACATCGCCCACAAGCCCGACCTTGGCGGGAAGATTCCGGGAACCAACAGCGGTGACGCGACCGACCTGTTCCAGGAGGGTTTGCTGATTCCCCCGCTGAAGATCCTCAAGCGCGGAGAGCGCAACGAGGATGTGGAGGCGCTCATCTGCGCGAATACGCGCACGCCCGAAGTCACCTGGGGCGACATCAAGGCGCAGGTCAACACCAACACATACGGCCTGAGCAAATTCAGCGAGCTGTTCGGCAAGTACGGCGTGGAGAACGTGCTCGCGTGCTGGCAGAGGTGGATGGAGCTGTGCGAGAGCGCGCTGCGAGCAGAGATTGCCAAGCTGCCGGGCGGATTCTACGGGCCGCAAACCGATTTCATCGACGATGACGGCGTCGATCTTGCCAAACCGCATCGCATCTCGGCCGCGCTCGAAGTCAAAGCCGACGCGCTGCATTTCATCCTCGACAGCGGCGAGCAGGCGCGCGGCCCTGTCAATCTGCGGCCTTGCGTGTCGCGCAACTTCATCGAGTGCCTGGTGAAGATGATTTTCATCCCGCAGCTGCCGGTGAATGATGGCCTTTCACGGCCAGTGCGGGTGTCCTATCCTCCTGTGGGTTCGCTGCTTAATCCGCGTTTTCCCGCGCCGGTGAACATGTATGTGCGGGCGAGCCAGGTCATTACCTCGCTCATCCTGCGCGTCCTCGCGCAGGCGATGCCGGAGCGCGTGCCGGCGCCGGGGAGCGCCGCGGGCGGATCGCTCTCCAGTGCCGGCCGCGATCCGAAGTCGGGGCGCTGGTACTCCCAGTACGAGATCCTCAACGGCGGCACGGGTGCTCGCCCTGACGGCGACGGCGTGAGCGCCATGGACGAACTGGTCGTCAACGTGATGAATACGCCCGTTGAAGCAGTTGAAACCGAATTTCCGGTCCGCGTTGAAAGCTACGAGCTGGTAAGAGACTCCGCAGGCGCAGGCAAATTTCGCGGCGGACTTGGCGTGCGGCGGCAATGGCGCATTCTCGCGGATGAATCGATCGTCAACCTGCGCATGGACCGGTTCAAATTTTCCTCGCCCGGCATTTTTGGTGCGAAGCCCGCGCGCCCTTCAAGGGCGGTGCTCAACCCAGGTCCCCCGAACGAGCGTTCACTGACGTCCAAAGTGGCAGGCTTGCGTCTGCAACGCGATGACCTCCTGTCGGTCGAATTTGCGGGCGGCGGCGGCCGTGGCAACCCCCATGAGCGCGACGTCGTGCGAGTGCGCGAGGATGTCGCACGGGACTATGTTTCCGTCGCGTCGGCACGAGACGATTATGGCGTGGTGTTTACGCCCGACCTTGCAGTCGATGCCGAGGCGACCGCGCGCTTGCGCCGGCAAAAGCTCACTTGAATGAAATTGCGGGTCGGCATCGACGTCGGCGGCACGTTCACCGATGTCACCGTATACGACGAGCATGCCGGCAAGCTTGTCGCGATCCGCAAATATCTGTCCGATCCCGCGCAACCAGCAGCGGTGATGGAAACCGTCAGCAAGGATCTCGCTCGTGATTTCGGAAAACAATCGGTATCGCTGCTCCTGCATGGCTCAACCGTCGCGCTCAACACTCTGCTCGAAGGCAAAGGCGCGCGGGTCGGCCTCCTGACCACACGGGGGTTTCGCGACGTCTACGAGATCGGCCGCCAATGGCGGGGGGAGGACGTCTTCAACCTGTTCGCTCCGGGCCCGAAGATGCTGCTCACGCGCGACCGGATATTCGAGGTTCGCGAGCGGCTCGATGCGAGCGGGCAAGTCGTCGAACCGCTAAAGGCCGATGATGTCGAAGGCGCGGTGCGCAACCTCCTCGCCGCCGGCGTGGAGGCGGTGGCGGTGTGCCTGCTGTTTGCCTATGCCAATCCGCGCCACGAGTTGGCGGCGGCCGACATCATTCGCGCGCTCGCACCCGATCTCCATGTGTCGCTCTCCCATGAGGTGAATCCCGAATGGCGCGAATATGAGCGCACCGCCGCGACCGTTGCCAATGCCTACATCGCGCCGCCGGTCGCGCGTCATCTGCACGGCCTCGAGCAATTGACGCTGCGCCATTTGCCGGCGGCGCGTACCTTGATGATGAAATCGGATGGTGGCGTCGCGAGCGTGCGCATGCTGGCGCGCACGCCGGTCAAGGCGGTCATGTCGGGCCCGGTCGCCGGCGTCATTGCTGCCCGCGATATCGGCGATGTGAAGGGGATCGATAAGCTCATCAGCTTCGACGCGGGCGGCACCAGCTCGGACATGGCTGTGCTGCCCGGCGCCCCGCTGCACAAATCCGAAATCACGGTTGCGCGGCATCCCTTGCGAACCCATGCGATCGATATCGCGACTATCGGCGCGGGCGGCGGCAGCATCGCGTCGGTGGAGCTGGGCGGTGTGCTCAAGGTCGGACCGCGCAGCGCAGGCGCCGATCCCGGTCCGGCCTGCTATGACCGCGGCGGGACACAGCCGACGCTCACCGACGCCCTCGTGCTGCTCGGCCATCTCAATCCTGCGGCGCTGCTCGACGGCGCCATGCCGATCGCAAGCGAGAAGGCTCGGGCAGCCGTGCTATCCCGCATCTCAGAGCCGCTCGGCATGTCGGCGATCGAGGCGGCCTGGGGCATTCTGCGCGTGCTCACAACCAACGTCATGGTGGCGATGCGCACAATCACGGTCGAGCGCGGCTATGATCCGCGCGACTTCACGCTGGTGCCGTTCGGCGGAATGGGACCTGCGATTGCAGGTCGCATTGCCGCCGAGACCGGGATCGCCCGGATACTCATCCCGCGCGACCCCGGCACTTTCAGCGCCTATGGCCTCTTGGTCACCGACGTGCGGCACGAGCGAAGCCTCACGCGCGTGACCGCAATGAATGAAACGAGCGCTGCCGAGCTCGAGGCGGTGTTCGCCGGGTTGGAAGCAAAAGCATTGCAGGAGCTCGTCGACGAACGCTTTGCGCCCAAGCACCTGATCACGCGGCGTCAAGCCGCAATGCGCTATCGCGGGCAATCTTATGAAGTGAGCGTCGACCTCGCAACCCTTGCGCAAGCGGCGCATATCGAGGATCTGATCGCGCGCTTCCACGCCGCGCATCAGCGGCGATATGGCCATATGGCCCAGGCGGAAGCGGTCGAGATCGTGAATTTCCAGGTCACTGCGATTGGAACGATGCCAAGGCCGCGACGCCAAAAGCTCGCTCATGTTGAAGACGCACAGGCAAACCCGCGCGCGAAAAGACGAGCTTATTTCAGCGACACGGACTCCTGCGACGTGCCGGTATGGCGGCGCGAAGATTTGCCTTCGGGCATGCGCATGCAAGGCCCTGCCATCATCGAGGAAAAGACCTCAACGATCGTGCTTTATCCCGGCCAAACGGCCGAGGTGGACGAATATCTCAACATCGAGGTCGCAGTGCCGGTCACGTAGCCTGGATTGAGCGAAGCGAAATCCGGGATCACTACCGCGTTCACCCCGGATGTCGCTGCGCTCCATCCGGGCTACGGGCTGCGCTCATCCGGGCTACCCCACTTGGATCAATGCGCAAGGGATGCGACAAATCCACAATTCGCAACTGAAAGGAAATCGTCCATGCGTGTCGTTGCGCTTGAGGAGCATTTCTCGGTTCCGGCCGTGGTTCGCCGCATCGATCCGGGCGCCATCAGCCGGCGCGGGTATCAGCCGCGCAAGGCGCCGCCCAAAGGCCCCAATCCACTCGAGCTCCTCCCCGAGATCGGAGAGCTGCGGCTTAAGGCGATGGACGAAGCCGGCGTTACCGTGCAGGTGCTCTCGGGCAGCGGACCCGGCCCCGACCTCGTGCCAGGCGCCGACGGCGTCGCAATGGCACGGGAAACGAATGACCATCTTGCGACGGCGATTGCGCGTCATCCCGACCGTTTCGCAGGCTTTGCCACGCTGCCGATGCAAAGTCCTGACGCCTGCCCGGCCGAGCTGTCGCGCGCGGTGAAAGAGCTGCACTTCCTCGGCGCGCTCATCAACGGCACCACCGAAGGCCGCTTCCTCGATCATGCGAGCTACGACGGTCTGCTTGCAGCGGCGGTGGAGCTTGACGTGCCGATCTACATCCACCCGCATCTTCCGCCGGAACCTGTGCGGCAGGCGTATTATTCCGGCCTCTCACCGGGAGCGGGGCGCGTGCTGCAAAGCGCCGCCTGGGGCTGGCACTCCGAGGTCGCGATCCACGTGCTTCGCATGGTGCTTGCGGGCAGCTTCGACCGCCACCCGAAGCTCAAGATCATCATCGGCCATATGGGTGAGATGCTGCCCGTGATGCTGGCTCGGATCGACGCGGTCTCCGCGCTCGAAACCGACCACCTCAAGCGCTCCATCAGCCGCACCATTCTCGACCAGGTCTGGATCACGACCAGCGGAATTTTCACCGAGCCGCCGCTCCTGCCTGCGCTGCTGACCTTCGGCATCGACCGGATCATGTTCTCGGTCGATTACCCCTATGCCCCGAATGCGAAGGGCCGCGAGTTTCTCAATCGCATCTCGCTTTCGCCCGCCGATATGGCCAAGCTCACACACGAGAATGCGGATCGGCTGCTGAAGCTCAAAGCCGGCGCACCGTCGTAGAAACGGGTGGGCAAAGGCGCGCGCTCCACGTGTCTTTCTGCGTGGAGACGTCATCGCGCGCGCCGTGCCCACGCGGTCAGAGGCGCGGTTGGGCACGCGCGGGCACGGCGCGGACGCAGTCAAGCATGCGCAGACTGCGTAAACTTGTCTGCGATGCGCGCCTTTGCCCACCCTACGCCTTCCCATTTTTCCGAAAGATCACCCCAGCCCGCCCTTGTGCTCGATGAATCGAGCGATGGTGTCTACGCCATTGCCGGTGCGCAGATTGCTGAACACGAATGGCCGCTCGCCGCGCATGCGCCTGGTATCGCGCTCCATCACTGCAAGCGATGCGCCGACGTGCGGGGCAAGGTCAATCTTGTTAATGACCAGAAGGTCGGAACGTGTAATGCCCGGACCGCCTTTGGACGGGATCTTGTCGCCGGCTGCGACGTCGATGACATAGATCGTGAGATCCGCGAGCTCCGGTGAAAAGGTCGCCGCGAGATTGTCGCCGCCGGACTCGATCAGCACGAGATCAAGTGCGGGAAATCTCTTCTGCATTTGCGCAACCGCCGCGAGATTGATGGAGGCGTCCTCGCGAATTGCAGTGTGCGGGCAGCC
>CATPCO010000567.1 GCA_955652925.1 uncultured Xanthobacteraceae bacterium
CGTCCGCGCCCGCTAGGTTGGGACGCTGCAGCGACACTTGCTCTTGCTCCGCCGCAGCCGGCAACGGCAGCGAAATATGAAAAGTCGAACCGACGCCCGGCGTGCTCTCGACGCCGATCTTGCCGCCCATGTGCTCTACGACGCGCTTGGAGATTGCAAGACCGAGGCCGGTTCCCCCGATCCTGCGGCTCGCGACCGCGTCGGCTTGCTCGAATTCTAGAAAAATCCGGCTCTGTTGTTGCGCCGGAATGCCGATGCCGGAATCGCGCACAACAAATCGGACCTGCTCAAGCTCTCCTCGCTCAACCGTGATCGTGATGCCGCCCGCGTCAGTGAACTTGATCGCATTGCCGGCAAGATTGAGCAAAATCTGGCGCAGTCGAGCTGCGTCACCGAGGACGTTCGCCGGCAGGCTGTCCTCCACATGCGAGCCGATTTCGAGATTCTTCTCGTGTGCCCTCGGCGCGATAAGCTCGACGGTTTCTTCGACCATGGCACGCAGGTCGAATGGACGCATCTCCGTCACAAGGCGTCCAGCCTCGACTTTGGAAAAATCGAGAATCTCGTCGATCAATGAAAGCAGCAGCTCTCCGCAATCCTTCACTGCCGTGGCATAAGTGGTCTGCTCAGGCGTGAGATCGGTGTCGAGCAGAAGGTCGGACATCCCCAGAATGCCGTTGAGGGGTGTTCTGATCTCGTGCGAGATCATCGCGAGGAAGCGGGACTTCGCGCGATTGGCCGCTTCCGCCTGATCGCGGGCCTGGGACAAAGCGCGCTCCGCCGCCACCCGCTCGGTGATATCGCGTCCTACGCTTTGCACCTGCGCCGATTGACCCGCCCGAACAATGACTTCACGCCAGGCGATCCATCGCTCGCCTTCGGGTGTCGCGATCTTCTGATCATGGATGCGCGTGCCATCGCAGAGCAGCCTCGGCTCGCCTTGCGTGATGACGGGTAGGGCGAACGTGCTGCCCACAAGCTCCTCGCGAGCACGCCCGCTGGCCCGGCAAAAGGTATCGTTGGCGTAGCTCACGATGTTTGCATCGTCCCTCCTGACAATCAGATCGCCTTGCGCCTCCAGCAGGCTGCGCGCGCGCTCCTCGCCTTCCTTGAGTTCCCAATTCTGGTCGCAGAGGTCCTCCAGGCGACGCGACAGGTCACGCATCCGCACGCGCATTGAGCGCAAGCTGGAAACAAGCAGTCCGATGACGCCGCAGGCGGCGCCGAAGAGTGCCGCCGCCCCAACCGCAAAGGTATGCGGATTGTAACGCAATTGCGGGTTTTTGATCGCGGCCAGAAACCCGAACCCTGCTGCAAACGACATGGAGAGGAGAGCAAGCGCGCGCAGCAGGCTCGAAACCGCGCGCACGACGGCCGGCCGCCGGGGCTTGCCCCTGTTGAAGAACTGCCGCATTTCGCTCGCCATCCCCGCGGCGCCGTTTTTTGGCGCCTGGTCGCGGTCTTCCCGCTGTTCTTAGCGAGCGACTCTCGGCTTGGAGTGTTTGCGATTCTCTTGCGTGTGGCGCCACGCCAGAGCGGCTCTCGCCGACAATGTTAATGCAAGGCTAACGATTACCAGGACTCGGCGATTTCACCGGCGTTGAGCAGAGCCTTGTCCTCGTCGTGCTTCACCGCCGCAAACAGCGCCGCCGCATCGCGGTGGCCAAATCGCGCCGAATGCACGTAGAGTTTCAAATCGCCGGCGCTTGGCTCGCTGGATATAGCAATGGTGATGTCGGAGGGCTGTGCATCGGATACGACGCGTACCCTCTTGATCGCGCCCGCCGATGCGCAGGCATTTTCGTCGCCTGTTCCGAAATCATCAACTACGGCAAAGTCCGCGCTCTGCACGTCCGTGATGAGTTGAATGCGCAGATCAGGATTGGCGAGAGGTGCCACGATCTTCACGCGCAGGTCTGCCGCTGAGAGGCCGGGCGCCACCTGATACGTCATCGCTCCGGCGGTGAAGCACAGACGTGGCGCGGAAGCGGTGAATGGCGGTGCTGCTGCCGGGATGCCCGCGACCAGGAGCAGAATCAAAAACTTTTGCAGATGATCCATGCAGGTGCCTGCAGTCGAGACCGACCGCAGGAGAGGTTAATGAGAAGTGCTTACGGAAATATTAAGCTTAATAAAGGGTGCATGCGTTTTACGGGTCACGCCGCCCGCCTGATCTCGTCCACAAGGGTGCGGTACGAGATCGCCTCGGCGAGGTGCACGCGGCCGACCTTATCGACGCCATCGAGGTCGGCAAGCGTGCGTGCCACCCGCAGAACGCGATGATAGCCGCGAGCGGAGAGCCGCATGGCATCGGTTGCGTCGCGCAGCAGCGCCAAGCCTCCGGCATCGGGTCGTGCGACGTCCTCCAAGATGGAGCCCGCTACCGTTGCGTTGGTGCGGATGTGGGGGAGCCCCATTGCCGCATAACGCGCAGCCTGCCGCTCGCGAGCGCGGGCAACGCGCTCTGCCACTTCGCGGCTTCCTTCCGCGGGCGGTGGCAAGATCAGGTCGGCCGCCGTCACCGCTGGCACTTCGATGTTGAGATCGATGCGGTCGAGCAACGGACCAGAGAGCCGCATCTGATACTCGGCCGCGCAGCGTGCGCTCGGACCACGCTTGCAGGCGAAGCCCGGTTCGTTTGCCCGCCCGCAGCGGCACGGGTTCATGGCGGCAACCAGCATGAACCGCGCAGGATAGGTCACGCGATGATTTGCCCGCGCGATTGCGACCTCCCCGGTCTCAAGCGGCTGCCGCAGCGAGTCGAGCGCGTGCGGGTGGAATTCCGGCAGTTCGTCCAGGAAGAGGACTCCATGATGAGCAAGCGACCCTTCGCCGGGCCGAGCGCGCAGGCCGCCACCCACCAATGCCGCCATGCTGGCGGAATGGTGAGGCGCTCGAAACGGCCGTCGATTGGCGAGCGCTCCACCCTCGATCTCACCCGCGACCGAAGCAATCATTGACACTTCGAGCAACTCCGACGGTGTGAGCGGCGGAAGAATGCCGGGAAGGCGCGCGGCCAGCATCGACTTGCCGGCCCCGGGCGGGCCGACCATGAGCAGGTTGTGGCCTCCGGCCGCTGCCAGTTCGAGAGCGCGCTTGGCGCTTTCCTGGCCCTTGATGTCCTTGAGGTCTAGGAGCCGTTCTTCGAATTCGCGGATTTTCGGCTGGGGACGGGAGAGCACCTGAGTGCCGCGAAAGTGGTTGGCAAGCTGGATGAGGGAAGCGGCCGCAGTGATCTCCATCTCCGGGCTTGCCCAAGCTGCCTCGGGCCCACAGGCAGACGGGCAAATGAGGCCCTCGCTTCTGCCGTTGGCTGCAATTGCCGCCGGGAGCACGCCGGCAACCGCGGTGATGGAGCCGTCGAGACCCAATTCCCCCAGCACCGTGAAACCGGAAAGCGCGTCGGCGGGAATCGCCCCCATCGCAGCCATCAATCCGAGCGCGATGGGCAAGTCGTAGTGGCTACCCTCCTTGGGCAGGTCCGCCGGCGCGAGATTGACGGTAATTCGCCGCGCCGGAAGAGCAAGCCCCGAAGCAACCAACGCCGCGCGGACCCGCTCGCGCGCCTCGGACACCGCCTTGTCCGGTAGCCCGACCACATTGAAGCGCGGCAGCCCCGGAGCGATCTGGACCTGGACGTCAACGGCGCGGGCTTCGATGCCCTCGAACGCCACCGTTGCGACCCGCTGTACCATGGCTGCCCCTGCCTCGCCGCACGAGATTAGCGCAGTCCCGCACTCCGTGCAAGAACAATACGAGAACAGAAAGTCGCCGGCACGATAGGAGGTTCGCTACTGCCGCTTTGCCTCAATGCGATCCCAGATCATGACTGCGATGTCGGGGCCGCCGAGGTTCTTCACCGCCCGGATACCTGTGGGCGAGGTCACGTTGATTTCGGTCAGATAGCCGTCGATGACATCGATGCCCGCGAAAAGGAGCCCGCGCTCGCGCAGCGGCGGCCCAATCACCTCACAAATTGTGCGCTCCCGATCCGTGAGATCGGTCTTCATGGGAGTGCCCCCGCGCACCATGTTTGAGCGCAAATCATCGGGTGCAGGGATGCGGTTGACGGCGCCCGCAAATTCCCCATCCACCAAAATAATGCGTTTGTCGCCGTTCTTCACGGCGGGAAGGAATTTCTGCACCACCCATTGTTCGCGAAACGTGACGGTGAAGAGATCGTAAAGGGACCCGAAGTTGAGGTCCTCCCGGCCGAGGTGAAAGACCGCCTCGCCGCCCTTCCCGTAGAGCGGCTTCATGACGATGTCGCCATGCTCGGCCCGAAACGCCTTGATCTCCGCAAGGTCGCGGGTGATCAGAGTGGGCGGCATCAGGTCGGGAAACTCCATCACCAGCATCTTTTCCGGGGCGTTGCGCACCGCCGAGGGCTCGTTCACCACGAGTGTCCTCGGATGGAGCCGCTCAAGCAAATAGGTGGTGGTGATATAAGCGAGGTCGAACGGGGGGTCCTGACGCAAGAGAACGACGTCGAACTCATCAAGGCTCACGCTTGCAGGCCCACCCAGGCTGAAATGGTCCCCTTCCTTGTCGCGCACGTGCAGCGCCTGCACCGCCGCAAAGAGACGCGCCCCACGCAACGCCAGGCGATCGGGCGTGTAATACGAGATTTCGTGATTTCTCCTCTGCGCCTCCAGCAGCAGGGCAAACGTGGAATCGCCGCGAATGTTGATCCGCTCGATCGGATCCATCTGAACGGCGACTTTCAGGCGCATTTACGCCCCGCAACGGTTCGGTAACGCAAATCGGACATTAACAACTTATCCCCCAAGCTCACGCGTACTTTCAGGGCGGAGAAACGACGTGAAACTGCCGAATTTATCGATTGCGAAGAAGCTCTACCTGATCTTCACGCTGCTCGCCACCGTGACGGTCGCGCTTGCCGCCGTGGCGGTCTCGAACGCGCGTCGTCACGCCGCCCTTACGGATGAATTTCGGTCGGCATTCATCGGCGCGATGAATGTCGAGCTGGTGAATGGCCTCATCTACGCGGTGGTGATGGAGTCGCGCGGCATCTACATGTCCTCCGATATTCCCACCGCCAAGGTGTATGGCGAAGGGCTACTGGTGTTCAATGAGCGCATCGGCGAGGTCGTGCGCGAGTGGCAGCGCTCCGTGCGCCCGGAGGATGAGGCGTTGTTCGACGCCTTCTCAAAGCGCATCCACCAGTTTCAGGAGTTCCGGCGCGAGCTGGTGCGCCGCGGCGTGGAGATTTCCCCGGCGGCAGGTCGCGAATGGGGGGACAACGATGCCAACCGGAGCGTGCGCAAAGCGCTCAACGCGGACCTCACCAAGCTCGGCGAGCTTTATGCCAAGCGTTCTGAGCGCGTCTATAACGAGATCGATGACGGCATCTCCGCGACCGCTTGGCTGATCGGAATCATTGCGGGCTTCGCGGTGCTATTGGCGGCGCTCGGAGCCGTCATCATCAGCCGGGCGGTTGCGCGCCCGCTGGCCAAGATAACCGCGCTGACCCAAGCTGTAGCCGCGGGCGATCTCGATGGTGCCGTGGTTCATCGCGAGCGGAGCGACGAGATCGGTGCGCTCGCTCGCTCGATCGGGGTGTTCCAGGAGACCATGCGCAAGAATAAGGACCTCAACCGGACGGTGCTCGCCGATGCCGAGGCGCGCGCGCGCCGCCAGGAGGAAATGTCGCGTGAGATCAGCCGCTTCGGCGCGGAGGTCGAAGCGACACTCGCCGAGCTCGGCCGCATTTCCGATCAGATGCTCGCAGCCTCGGGTGGCCTGACCGGAGCCGCGGATAACGCCTCAACGCGAACGAATAGCGCGGCCTCGTCCTCCGCTGACGCATCGGCCAATGTTCGCGACATCGCTTCAGCGGCCGATGAGCTTGCCGCGTCGGTGACGGAGATCGACCGCCAGGTCGCGCAATCAAACTCGATAGCCGGTAAAGCAGTCAGCGAGGCCGAGTGGACAAATGCGATGGTCAAGGAGCTCGATGAAGCCGCTGGGCGGATCAGCGATGTGGTCCGTCTGATCAACGATATTGCCGAGCAGACGAACCTGCTTGCGCTCAACGCCACGATAGAAGCGGCGCGTGCCGGCGAGGCTGGTCGCGGCTTCGCTGTCGTGGCGAGCGAGGTCAAAGCGCTCGCCGGGCAAACCGCCAAAGCCACCGAAGAAATCAGTGCCCAGATCTCAGGCATGCAGCAGGCAACCGCGCGCTCGATCGAAGCGCTCGGAGCCATTGAGCGCACAATCCGCAATATCGGCGACATCAGCGGCGCGATTGCCGCCGCCGTGACGGAGCAGGGCGCTGCCACCCAGGAAATTGCGCGCAGCGTGGAAACGGCGGCGAAGCGGACCATGGAGACTGCAGAAGAGGTCGTGCGGGTGGGTGAGGCAACCGCCGCGACGCGCGAAAGCGCCATGGCAGTCAAAACGGTGGCCGATGATCTTGGCGCGGTTGCCGGGCGAGTTCGTGCGCAGGTCGATCAGTTCTTTGCCAAGCTGCACGCCGCCTGACGCGATTTCACCAGCCTACCGTGATCGACCGGCTTCAAACGCCCCCGCGACGTGGCGCGGCATACGGCCGGGCGCGACCAGCATGGCGTCGAAACGAATATCGCGGATGCGCTCGTCGCCATAGCGGGCAAGCCAGGCCTCGGCCGCCCCGACAATGCGAGCGCGCTGGTGTTCGGTTACGGACCAGGCAGCCTCCTCAAGAGTTGGACGCGCCTTGACTTCAACGAAGACCAGCAGCGCTCGCCGCCTTGCGATGATATCGATCTCCCCGAGGGGGCACTTCCAGCGGCGTGCCACAATCCGGAATCCCTTCGCGATCAGAAAAACCGCCGCCCGGCTCTCGGCCGAGATGCCGGTACGAAATGCAACCTGTTGCCGTGCCCGCGCATCGGTTTCTGTCGGACGCACGCGGGTGCGCGGAAATTCATCGTCCATGCTGGCGCTCCTGTTGTAGCGCGAGCGCGCGCTGGTAGATCATGCGTCTCGGCGCCCCGGTACGGGCGGCGATTTCGGCAACAGCGTCCTTGAGGGACAGCCGGCGCAGAGCATCATGTAACAGCGCATCGTGATCCACCATCGACGTCTCATCCTCTTGCTGCGGCGATGAGATGACAATCACGATTTCACCACGCGTCGTGGCGCCGTCGGCGTAATCGCCCGCCAGAGTTGGAAGATCCCCACGCCGAACCTCTTCGTGCAACTTGGTCAGCTCGCGGCATATGGCCGCCTCGCGCCGACCAAACTCAGCGGCAAGATCATTGAGAGTCGTGCTGATGCGAGGACCGGACTCAAACAGGATCAAGCTTGCCGGAATGGACTTGATCTCTTTGATCCGGGCCCGCCGCTGGTTTTCTTTGGGCGGCAGGAAGCCTTCGAAGAAAAAACGGTCGGTCGCTATGCCGCTTACCGACAGCGCTGCGAGCACCGCAGAAGGTCCGGGCACTGCCGTCACGCTGCCCCCCGCAATGACGGTCTCGCGCACGAGCTTGAAGCCCGGATCGGAAATCAACGGGGTTCCGGCATCGCTGATGACGGCGATTGCGGCTCCTTTCGCGAGGCGAGCGATGAGCTTGGGGCGGGCGAGGGCTGCATTATGTTCATGATAGGGGGTGGTGGGCGTCGAAATCCCGTAATGGTCGAGAAGCGTGCGGCTCCTGCGGGTGTCCTCGCAGGCAATCAGATCCGCCGCGGCCAAGACCTCCAGCGCGCGCAAAGTGATATCGCGCAAATTGCCGATGGGGGTGGCTACGAGGTGCAGACCAGAAGCAAGAGGCGGCGCAACGAAAGCCTGCCCATTGACCACGTACTGCCGTGCGGCGCGCTCCCGGCGAGAACTCGCTGACCGTTCTGTTGCCATAACCGGATACTCTATTGGCGCTCTGCGCCCAGGTTAAGGGCTCCGGAACAGAGCTCTTCCGGTCGAGATCCCGGGATCAGCCAGACCGGCTGAAATCATTATCCTTTTCACTTGGTTAAGCTTTTGCGGGCAAAATGCCGGTTGCAGGCGCGGACTGACGGTGACATCGTGGGCTGCCGTAGAGGAGACCGGCACTGATGTTGCGAGTATTGCAGGCCTCTCCCCTTTCGCGCGCCTGGCGGTCGCTCGTCTTGGCGGGATGGGCGGTGCTGCTGGCCGGCTGCTCGGGCAATTTCTCGCTTGGCGACCTGTTGCCGAACTCTTCGCCCACTGCTCCATCGCAACCCACGAGCAGCATCGGCACTGGCCAAGTGAAGGTCGGTCTCATCTTGCCGCTATCGGGCAGCGGGAACGCAGGAGTGGCGGCGCAGTCCATGCGCAATGCAGCCGAGATGGCGCTGGCGGAGTTCAACAGTCCCGATCTCCAGCTCCTCATCAAGGATGACGGCGGCCGGGCGCCAGGAGCGCAGCAAGCCGCGCAACAGGTGCTCGACGAAGGAGCGGAGATCATCCTGGGACCGCTATTTGCGCTCACGGTGACGCCGGTGGGGCAGGTTGCCCGCGCGCGCAACGTCCCTGTCATTGCATTCTCGACCGACGCGAACGTGGCAGCACACGGCGTCTATCTCTTGAGCTTCCTTCCGGAATCGGACGTGGATCGGATCATTACCTATGCTGCGAGCCAAGGCCGCCGCTCGTATGCGGCGCTCGTGCCGGACAACGCGTATGGCACCGTGGTCGAAGCGGCGTTCAAACAAGCCGTGCCGCGCCGAGGCGGCCAGATCGTGGCGCTCGAGCGCTATCCCCTCGACAAGGCGCAGATGCAGGGACCAATACGCAAGGTGGCGCAAGCGGCGGCGCGCGCGGACGCCATTTTCATCCCGGACGGCGCCGAGGCGGTCGGGGCCGCTGTGCAGACGCTAATTGCAGGCGGCGTCGATACCAAGCGCGTGCAGCTCCTCGGTACCGGACTGTGGGAAGACGCCCAGGTCTTCTCCAATCCACAACTCGATGGCGGCTGGTATGCAGGGCCTGACTCCTCGGGCTTCCGCAGTTTTTCCGCGCGCTACCGCTCCCGCTATGGGCAGGACCCCGTGCGGACAGCCTCGCTTTCCTATGACGCCGTGGCGCTCGTTGCCGCTCTGGTGAAAACCCAGGGCAAGCAGCGCTTCACCGATGAGGTGCTGACGAATGCGTCCGGGTTTGCCGGAATTGATGGCCTGTTCCGGTTCCGGCCGGATGGTACCAATCAGCGCGGACTTGCCGTGCTGCGCGTCTCACCGACAGGTGGCCAGACCGTCAGTCCCCCGCCCAAGGCTTTCGGTGCCTCTGGGACGTAAGGCCTCCCACTCCTCAGTCGCGGCCCGATTAAACAAGGAATCGGTTCTTCGGGCGCGGCAGTCCGAGATTCTCGCGCAGCGTCTTGCCCTCATATTCGCGCCGGAAAATTCCGCGCCGCCACAACTCCGGCACCACCCGCTCGACAAAATCATCGAGGCCGCCGGGAAGATAGGGAAACTGGATGGTGAAGCCGTCCGAGCCCTCGCTCGTCAGCCATTCCTCCATCTCGTCCGCAATGCTCGCGGGCGTGCCAACCATGGCGAGCCCGGCATGGCCGCCGAGCCGCTGCGCGAGCTGCCGCACGGTGAGGTTCTCGCTTCTGGCGAGATCGATCGCCCGCTGCCGGCCACTCTTTGACGCATTGCTTTCGGGAATCTCGGGTAATGGCCCATCCGGATCGAATTTCGATGCGTCGTGGCCAAGTGCGATCGAGAGCGAGCCGACGGCATTCGCGTAATGCACGAGGCTGTCAAGCTTGGCGCGTTTCGCGCGCGCCTCCTCGATTGTATCCCCGACGACCACGAAGCAACCGGGGAGGATCTTCAGATGGTCGCGCGAGCGGCCAACCTTTTCCGCCCGGCTTTTCACATCGGCATAGAACTCGCGGCCTGCGGCGAGGTTCGCCTGCGCCGTGAAAACAGCCTCGGCCGTCTCGGCGGCAAGCTGGCGTCCTGCATCGGAGGCGCCAGCCTGGACGATCACCGGCCAGCCCTGGACTGGGCGCGCGATGTTGAGAGGGCCGCGGACCGAGAGATACCTGCCCTTATGGTTGAGCACGTGCAGCTTGTCCGGATCGAAATAAATCCCATTGTCAACGTCGCGAACGAAGGCATCATCTGCCCAGCTGTCCCACAGACCCGTGACCACGTCATAGGATTCACGCGCGCGAGCATAACGATCGCCGTGCTCCATATGCTCTTCCATGCCGAAATTGAGCGCCGCGTCGGGGTTGGACGTGGTCACGATGTTCCAGCCGGCGCGCCCGGCGCTGAGGTGATCCAGCGAGGCGAAGCGTCGCGCGATGTGGTAAGGCGCATCGAAGGTCGTTGAGCCCGTGGCCACAAGGCCGATGCGCTCGGTGACCTGGGACAACGCGGAGAGCAGGGTGAAGGGCTCGAACGAGGTCACCGTATGACTGCGCTTCAATGCGTCCATCGGCATATTGAGCACCGCCATATGGTCGGCCATGAAGAACGCGTCGAATTTGGCGCGCTCCAGCGTCTGCGCAAAGCGCTTGAGGTGAGCGAAATTGAAATTCGCGTCCGGAAAAGCGCCAGGGTAACGCCAGGCTCCGGTATGGATGCTTGCTGGCCGCATGAAAGCAGCAAGCCGCAATTGGCGTGGTTCGCTCATTGGAGAACCCCTTGCAAAGTCAGCGCCGGAAACAGCGCGAAACGATATCGAGCAGGCAATCGAGCGGCAATGCGTCTGCGATTCGCGGCTAGGCGGCGAGATCAGCTACGACCGCATCGAGGATGGGAAAGCCCGCCTGGGTGGCGCGCAATCTCCCGCGCGGAGTCAATTCCACCGCCCCTTGATCGCGCAACAGCTTGATCCGGCGCGAATCGAGAGGCCGGCCGGAAAGCCGCGCAAACCGCAGCGGATCGACACCCTCGGTGAGGCGAAGGCCCATGAGCAGAAACTCATCGCCAATCTCCTCCTGCGTGAGCGTTTCATCGCTGATAATTCCATGCCCGCGTTCTTCGACTCGCGTGAGCCAGGCCTGCGGCTCCCTTTCCGTCGCGGTCGCATGCCGGGCGCCGCCGATGTCGAGACGGCCATGAGCGCCCGGACCGATACCGGCATATTCATCGCCTCTCCAATAGATGAGGTTGTGGCGGCATTGAGCGCCTGGACGAGCGTGATTGGAGACTTCGTAGGCGGGCAACCCCGCATCCGCGCACAAGCATTGCGTGATGTCGAAGAGCGCGCGCGCGGTATCCTCGTCGGGCGTCGCCAGCTTGCCCGACCTGTGCAGCAGATGAAAAGGCGTGCCCTCCTCAATTGTGAGCTGGTATAGCGACAGATGCTCGCCTGCTTCCGAAAGCGCACGTTGAAGCTCGCTGGCCCATGCTTCGACAGTTTGCCGCGGGCGGGCATAGATGAGATCGAACGAGTATCGATCGAATACCGAGCGTGCGACGGCCACAGCATCGAGAGCCTCGCGCGCTGAATGCAAACGGCCAAGCTCCCGAAGCGCGGCATCGTCCAGCGCCTGCAAGCCGATGGAGACACGATTGACGCCGGCGAGCCGGTACCCGCGGAAGCGACTCGCTTCGACACTGGTTGGATTGGCTTCGAGCGTGACCTCCACATCGGTGGCGATCGGCCAGCGCTGCGCAATCGCATCAAGAATTGCCTCAACTGTTCCGGGCTGCATGAGCGACGGCGTGCCGCCGCCGAAAAAGATGGTGGAGACGATTCGATCAGGAACGCGCGCCGCCGTCGCCGCGATCTCGGATGTGAAAGCGCGCACGAAACGCGACTCATCCAGTTCGCCATGGCGCACATGGCTGTTGAAATCGCAATAGGGGCATTTCGAGAGGCAGAACGGCCAATGAATGTAGAGGCCGAAGGCCGCGGTATCGATGCGATCAGTGTCTTCCAAGGCAGGCCTCCGCCAGCTTGAGAAAGGCACGGGCACGATGCGACAAGCCTTGCCCGCGAGGCGGCAGAGCATGCTTTTCCTCGCTCGTCATCTCGCCGAATGTCCTGGTATGGCCGTCCGGCAGAAACATGGGATCATAACCGAACCCCTGATCGCCGCGCGGAGGCCAGAGCAGGCTGCCATCGACGTCCGCCTCGAATTCTTCCGTATGTCCATCGGGCCACGCCACGCATAGCGCGGAAATGAAATGCGCCCTGCGTTGAGCGGGCGCCAACGCGCCGCGCTGGCGCAGTTTTTCTTCCACCATTTCCATTGCGCGGCGGAAATCCTTTTCCGGTCCGGCCCAGCGCGCTGAATAGATTCCGGGCTCGCCACCGAGCGCATCGGCCGCGAGCCCGGAATCATCGGCAAAGGCCGGCATGCCCGAGGCAATAGCCGCGCTCACCGCCTTGGCACGAGCATTCGCGGCAAATGTCGTCCCGCTTTCCTCCGGTTCGGCCAAAGCAAGTTCGCCCGCTGATACCGTCTCGATACCGAAGGGGACGAGCAATTCGCGCATCTCCCGCAGCTTTCCGGGATTGTGCGTGGCAAGCACAAGCCGCCCAGTGACCTTTCGATGACCGCAACCGGCCGATCTCGTCCTGGATGAAAGTGAACTCACATCACCGCCAGCTTCTGCAGATCGACAAGCTTCATCAGCCCCTTTCTCGCCAGCGCCAGCAATTCGAGAAATTGTTCTTCGCTGAAGGGAATCTTCTCAGCGGTGCCTTGCACCTCGACGAGCCGGCCTTGGCCGGTCATCACGAAATTTGCATCAGTGTCGGCCGATGAATCCTCGGCGTAATCCAGATCGAGCACGCACGTGCCGGCGCAAATTCCGCATGAGATTGCAGCAACATGGTCACGCAGCGGTTCCCCCTTGAGCATATCGCGAGCCTTCATCCAGCTCACGCAGTCGTAGAGCGCAACCCAGGCGCCGGTGATCGCCGCCGTCCGAGTACCGCCATCGGCTTGAATGACGTCGCAATCGAGCGTGATCTGCCGCTCCCCGAGCGCGGGCAAATCGAGCACCGCACGCAGGCTGCGCCCGATCAGACGCTGGATCTCGATGGTGCGGCCGCTCTGCTTGCCGGTTGACGCCTCACGCCGGGTGCGCTCCGAGGTCGCCCGCGGCAGCATGCCGTATTCAGCGGTCACCCAGCCGCGCGCTTGCCCTTTGAGCCAGGGCGGAAGCCGATCTTCGAGGCTCGCCGTGGCCAGCACGTGGGTGTCGCCGAATTTCACGAAGCAGGATCCTTCCGCATATTTCACCACGCCGCGTTCGAGCGAGACGGCACGCAGCTCGTCGGGTTGTCGGCGGCTCGGCCGCATCGTGTTCTCCCGCAGCGGAAGGATTTGCAAGCGCAAGCTTTTAAGTGTCCCCGCGGGCGGCGACAAGAGGCGGCGGTTAGTTTGGAACCCGGAAGGTCGCATACCGGACTTTGCTGTGCGCCAAAACTGGCGCGCGCCACACTGCGCATGCGTCTTGCGCTTGCCTGCCCGAATGGACAATTCTCAGGCAAGTTGATGGAGGGATGATTGTCCCACGACGTCCCGATTGGCACAACGCAAGTGAGTCTTGCTCAGCTCAATGAGCGCTCGCGCGATATCTTTCGACAAATCGTCGAGAGCTATCTTGCAACCGGAGAGCCGGTTGGTTCGCGCAACATCTCTCGCTTGATCACGACCCCGCTCTCGCCGGCCTCCGTTCGCAACGTCATGTCCGACCTCGAGCAACTCGGGCTGATCTATGCACCGCACATCTCCGCCGGCCGGCTGCCGACCGAGTTCGGGCTGCGGTTTTTTGTCGACGCCCTGATGGAAATCGGCGATCTCGGCGAAGCCGATCGCCGCGAAATGGAGGCGAAGGTCGCTGCAGCCGGAAAATCTATCGACGCGGTCCTCAACGAAGCCTCCGGGATGCTCTCAGGCCTCACGCGTGCAGCCGGGGTCGTGTTGGCCGCCAAATCAAATGTACGATTGAAGCACATTGAGTTCGTGCGGCTCGAGCCGGAACGTGCCCTGGTCATTCTGGTCTCGGAGGATGGCCAAGTCGAGAACCGCGTCGTCGCCGTTCCCACGGGCTTGCCGCCGTCCGCCCTCACTGAGGCGTCGAACTTCCTCAACTCCCATGTCCGCGGGCGGACCCTGGCCGAAGCCAGGGCCGAGCTCGAACAATCCCTGACAGCGGGCCAGGCGGAACTCGATCAACTCACGCAGAAGATCGTTTCAGCCGGTCTTGCGAGTTGGTCCGGAGGGGAAAACGATGAACGCAAGCTGATCGTTCGCGGCGCTGCCCACCTGCTTGACGACCTCAAGGTGGCAGAGGATCTGGAGCGGGTGCGGCTTCTCTTCGACGATCTGGAGACCAAACGCGGCGTCGTCGATCTGCTGGGCCGGGCCGAGCAGGCGCAAGGCGCGCGCATCTTTATTGGGTCAGAGAACAAGCTTTTCTCGCTTTCGGGCTCTTCCACCATTGTTGCGCCCTATCGTGACGGCGCCGGGCGCATTATCGGCGTGATTGGGGTCATCGGCCCGACCCGGCTCAATTATGCCCGCGTCATTCCAATGGTTGACTACACCGCAAAGGTCGTGAGCAAGGTGATCGGCTCCGATTTGCCTCGCGGCGCTTGATTTTTTCGCTTCGAACGCTGATATCCGCAGAGGTTAGTCCGGACTGCGAATGGGAAGGTAATGACGGATACCGACGACCGCAACGTCGATACGGCTGTTCCAACTGAGAGTGCGCCCGCGGCAGCACCGGAGACGATTGACCCTGCCGACCACCAGCGTGTTGCGGCCGAGTATAAGGACAAGCTCCTGCGTGTGCTTGCGGAAATGGAGAACCTGCGCCGGCGAACAGAACGCGAGATCGCAGACGCGCGGGCTTACGGGATTTCGTCTTTTGCGCGCGACATCCTTGCCGTTGCCGATAATATGGATCGGGCTCTGCAGGCGCTTGACGCAGAGATACGAGAAAAGGCGGATGCCAGCGTCAAGGCGCTGCTGGATGGAGTCGAACTGACGGAACGTGAGCTGCACAAGGTGCTCGATAAGCACGGCGTGAAAAAGTTGGTTCCGCTCGGAGAAAAGTTCGATCCGAACCTCCATCAAGCCATGTTCGAACTGCCGGATGAGTCGCGGCCGGCCGGAACCGTCGCTCAGGTGATACAGCCGGGCTACATGATCGGAGACCGTATTTTGCGGCCTGCCCTGGTTGCGGTGGCGAAAGGCGGCCCAAAGCCGGCCGTTGAAGCGCCGGCAAATGACGACGCGGGGGCAGTATCGGAAGATCCCCAGCGCTCGGCCTGACAAGCGGATCATCCTCACATGATCCGCAGCACGGAGCGGTTTCTCACGACGCATACCGGCAGCCTGCCCCGTCCCGACGATCTCATCCGGATCATGTATGCCAAGGAAGAGGGCGTGCCGGTCGAAGGGCAAGCGCTCGCAGCTCGAGTGCGCACGGCCGTCGCCGAGATCGTCAAAAAGCAGGCCGATGTCGGCATCGATATCGTCAACGACGGAGAGACCTCGAAGCCGAGCTACGCGACCTATGTCAAGGACCGGCTCGATGGCTTTGGCGGGACCGGAAACACCTTCGTCTATCAGGACCTGGTTGATTTTCCTAACCTCGCCAAGCGCGTGTTCGGCGATCCCGGGCGATCCCGACGCAAGACACCCGCTTGCAACGCCCCGATTCGGGTGCGCGATGAAAGCGCTGCGAAGGTCGATGTCGAAAACCTCAAGACTGCGCTCGCTGCGGCGAACGTAACGCGTGCTTTCCTGAGCGCGGCGTCTCCCGGCGTCGTTTCGCTATTCTTTCGCAATGACCATTACCCCAGCCAGGAGGCTTACCTGTTTGCGATCGCGGACGCGATGAGGCACGAGTACGAGGCCGTGGCGGCTGCCGGGATCGTGCTGCAGATCGATTGTCCCGATCTCGCCATGGGCCGACACATTCAATATGCCGCGCTTACCCTTTCTGAGTTTCGCAAGCGCGCCGCCATGCACATCGAGGCGCTCAACCAGGCGGTTGCAAATATCCCGCCCGAGCAGCTGCGAATGCATGTGTGCTGGGGAAACTATGAGGGGCCCCATCATTGCGACGTCCCGCTCGCCGATATCATTGATCTTGTTTTTACGGCTCGCCCCAGCGCCATCTCGTTCGAGGCCGCCAATCCCCGCCATGGACACGAGTGGACGCTCTTCGAACGGGTCAAGCTGCCGACTGGCAAGGTGCTCATTCCCGGAGTCATTGAGTCCAAATCGAATTTCATCGAACATCCCGAGCTGGTGGCGCAGCGCCTCGGCCGATATGCCAAACTCGTCGGCCGCGAGAACGTCATTGCCGGCAGTGACTGCGGCTACGGGACCTGGGTGGGACAGGCCGCGGTCGATCCGGACGTGGTGTGGGCCAAGCTTCGCGCGATGGTGGAAGGAGCGCGAATAGCCTCCCGGCGGTTCTGGCAGTAACCCCACACCGCCCCAGGAAAGCTTTCAGCGCGGCTCGATGCTGTCCCGGACGGCTCGAAAGCGAGGATAAGCCGCCTGCCAGGCATCCACGCGCGCGATTCCCACCACCTGCAGATAGCCGCCTCCCCCGAAGCGCAGCCACTGCACGACGGTCAAATCCATCATGCCGGCGGGATCGCGTGCCTGCGCCATAATCTGATAACCGGGCTGACCGATGATGCGCAGCGGTTCGGAGCTGGTCACCCGGACATCCCGGACGTTAGGAATGGTCGCGAATACGTCGCGCGCGAAGGCGTCGCGATCGCTGGTCTGTGACGGCCCGCCCGTACCGACGGAAACAAAAATGTGAGGCAGGGGCTGCGCCGTCGCTGGCGCCGGCGGATCGCCGAGCACGACCGCTCGTCCCGGGAGGATGCCTCCGATCTCAAAACCGGCGAGATCGTTGATCTTGAACGGCAGCAAACCAAGCTGCTCGTCGGCGGGAACGATGGATCTGATCGCGAGTGTTGCGAGTGCCGCGCGGATCGCGCTGTCGGAATACACGTTCCTGGCAGGATCGGGAATCTGGGCCGTCACCAGCGCGGTCAGGGCAGGGGAGGAGGCGATCAAGATCCATTTGCGGATTTTTGTTTTTTCGACTTGCTGATGTCCGATGACGAGAAACGCTTTCCCCGACGCAAGCGACATTGGTTCGCGCTTCTCGAAAAGGATGCCCTGGGTTTTAAGCACGTCCGCGGTCATGGTTCTTTCGAGCTCCGGGTAAGCCTCGGCCGGGAGCGCGGCGAGAATGATCGCGGCGCTCGCGTTGAGATCCTCAAAGCCGAAGAAATTCCTGCTGGTCGCCATGCCCGCTGGGGGTGCGAGCCCCAGGCGCGACCCTGGGGGATAGACCACCTCAGCTGCCTGCGCGGGCGGCGCAGCAACGGCGAGCGCAAGGACGACCAAAAGCGGGCGCAGGAAGGCCATGAGGTACGATCTTAGCGCAACAGCGCGCAAAAATACGGCAGCCTCTCCCGGCGACCAGACCTCCAGCCCGGAGCCGAGCCGCATGCAGGCCTGCACGAGAGACGTCGCTCCGGTGGAGTGCAACCGCGGTCGTCACGGTGCGCGGTGCCTTCCAAACCCGTGGCTTGGCTCGCGATTCCGCGATCACATGTCTTGCGGGCAAAACGCGCCCGCCTATATGAGCGAGGAGCCGCCGGCTGGCGGCACCGGATGTAAAAAAGGGGGTTGGCAGAGGGGCGCCAAGAACCGGGATCTCCGTCGGGGATGCCGAGAGGGCCCAGCCGACCTGCCGCAGAAGAGAGGAAGTGAAAACAATGGGCAAGGTCATTGGTATCGACCTCGGCACCACGAATTCGTGCGTCGCCGTCATGGAAGGCAAGACGCCGAAGGTCATCGAGAACTCGGAAGGCATGCGCACCACGCCCTCCATCGTCGCTTTTACGGATGATGGCGAGCGGCTTGTTGGACAGCCGGCCAAACGCCAGGCAGTCACCAATCCCGAACGTACCATTTTTGCGGTGAAACGCCTCATCGGCCGCCGCTATGACGATCCTATGGTGGACAAGGACAAGAAGCTTGTCCCGTACAGGATCGTGCGCGCCTCGAACGGGGACGCCTGGGTAGACATCGAGGGGAAGACCTATTCCCCGTCCCAGATATCGGCGTTCGTCCTGCAAAAGATGAAGGAGACGGCAGAGGCGTATCTTGGCCAAAAGGTCGAGCAGGCCGTCATCACCGTTCCAGCCTATTTCAACGATGCTCAGCGCCAGGCAACCAAGGATGCCGGCAAGATCGCCGGGCTCGAAGTGCTACGCATCATCAACGAGCCGACCGCCGCCGCGCTCTCCTACGGGCTCGACAAGCAGAAGACAGGGACCATTGCGGTCTACGATCTGGGCGGCGGCACTTTCGATATTTCAATCCTGGAGATCGGTGACGGCGTCTTCGAAGTGAAGTCGACAAACGGGGATACCTTCCTCGGCGGCGAGGACTTCGACATGCGCCTCGTCAATTATCTCGCCGACGAATTCCAGAAGGAGCAGGGCATCGATCTGCGCCGGGACAAGCTTGCGCTGCAGCGGCTCAAGGAAGCCGCCGAGAAAGCGAAGATCGAGCTCTCCTCAACAACCCAGACGGAGATCAACCTGCCGTTCATTACGGCAGACGCGTCCGGTCCCAAGCATCTCACCATGAAGCTCACCCGCGCCAAGTTCGAGGCGCTGGTGGATGATCTCGTGCAGAAGACGGTCGAGCCTTGCCGGCTGGCGCTCAAGGACGCAGGGCTCTCCGCGGCCGAGATCAACGAGGTGGTCCTGGTTGGCGGCATGACCCGAATGCCGAAAGTACAGGAGGTCGTCAAACAGCTCTTCGGGAAGGAGCCGCACAAGGGGGTCAACCCCGACGAGGTCGTGGCCGTGGGCGCCGCGATTCAAGCCGGCGTGCTTCAGGGCGACGTCAAGGATGTATTGTTGCTCGACGTCACGCCGCTCTCGCTCGGTATCGAGACGCTTGGTGGCGTGTTCACGCGGCTGATCGAGCGCAACACGACGATTCCCACGAAGAAGAGCAACGTCTTCTCCACCGCCGAGGACAATCAGGGCGCGGTCACGATCCGCGTGTTCCAGGGCGAGCGTGAAATGGCGGCTGACAACAAATTGCTCGGCCAGTTCGATCTGGTGGGTCTCCCGCCGGCGCCTCGCGGGGTGCCGCAGATCGAGGTTGCCTTCGACATCGATGCAAACGGCATCGTGAACGTCCACGCGAAGGACAAGGGCACTGGGAAGGAGCAGCAGATCCGTATCCAGGCCTCGGGCGGCCTCACCGAGGCTGACATTCAGCGCATGGTTAAGGACGCCGAGGCTCACGCGGAGGAAGACAAGAAGCGCAAGGCGCAGGTCGAGGCCAAGAACCAGGCCGAAGCCCTGATCCACACGACGGAAAGGGCGCTTTCAGAGCACGGCTCCAAGGTCAGCGAGGGCGAGCGGCGATCAATTGAAAATGCGATGGCCGATCTCAAGGAGGCGCTCAAGGGCGATGATGCGGGTGCAATCTCCGCGAAATCGCAGGTGCTGGCTCAGGCTTCAATGAAGCTTGGCGAAGCCATGTACAAGCAGTCCCAGGAGAGCGCAGCCTCCGGCGCAACGGGCGCGGGGCCGGGCGGAGACGGCGCGGGCGGCAGAAAAGATGACGTCGTCGACGCCGAGTTCACCGAAGTCGACGACGATAAGAAGAACAAGAAGTCGGCATGACGCCGTGAGCGGCGGGTGTTTGCATGCCTGCTTGCAGCAACTCGACACCCCCGGAGTTCGAGCCGGGGGTTTACTTTTTGAAGCGGGCAAGTGAACAGGTAGGATCGGGGACGACTCAGTGACGGACACGATGAGCATGGACGCGCGCATGGCCAAGCGCTGCTATTACGAAGTTCTTGAGGTCGACCGCACTGCCGCTGAGGGGGAATTGAAATCGGCCTTTCGCAAGCTGGCCATGAAATGGCACCCCGATCGCAATCCCGGCGACAAAACTTGCGAGGCGCGCTTCAAGGAAATCAACGAGGCCTATGAGGTCCTCAAAGATCCGGACAAGCGCGCCGCGTATGATCGCTTTGGCCATGCCGCGTTCGAGAATCGCCCAGCAGGCGGGCCGGGCGGCTTTGGCCCGGATTTTACCTCCGCGTTTTCCGACCTGTTCGAAGGCATCTTCGGCATGGGGGGCGCGCGTGCCCGCTCGGGCCGGGAGCGCGGCGCGGACCTGCGCTACAACATGGAAATCCGGCTAGAGGAGGCCTATTCCGGCAAAACCGCACAAGTCCGCATTCCCACCTCGGTGACGTGCGAGGCATGCTCGGGTTCAGGCGCAAAGACCGGCACGAGACCGAAAACCTGTCCTACCTGCGCCGGACAAGGCCGCGTGCGTCATGCGCAGGGTTTTTTCACGCTGGAGAGGACCTGTCCGAACTGTCAGGGCCGCGGGCAGGTGATCGAAAGCCCCTGTCCATCCTGCTCGGGTTCGGGGAGAGTAATTCGCGAGCGCACTCTCTCGGTCAATATCCCTCCCGGGGTGGAGGACGGCACCCGCATTCGCCTCGCGGGCGAAGGGGAAGCCGGCGTACGCGGTGGTCCGGCCGGGGACCTCTACATTTTTCTTTCCATTGGAGCACACCCGTTTTTCCAGCGGGAAGGAGCCGATCTCCATTGCCGCGTGCCGATCTCGATGGTGACGGCCGCACTGGGTGGCGAATTCGAGGTGCCGGCGATCGACGGGACTAATACGCGCGTGAAGGTGCCGGAGGGCACCCAGTCCGGCCGGCGCTTCCGCATTCACAGCAAGGGCATGCCAGTGCTGCGCAGCAAGCAGTGTGGCGATATGTACGTGCAGGTCGTCGTCGAAACACCGCAGAAGCTCACCAAGCGTCAGCGCGAGTTGCTCGCCGAATTCGAGCGCTTGTCGTCCAAGGATACGCAGCCGGAATCGGCTGGATTCTTCGGCAAGGTGAAGGACTTCCTGGCGCGCTCTGCATCCTCCTGATAACTTGCCGCTTGACCCCTGCGTCGGCGCGTCTTACCGGTTAGCTCGGGCTTGTATTTCTCAGCATCGGCCGCGCCAATGCCACTCCCAGCGCTGCAACTTCTTGAAATATAATTTGAAGAGCAAAAACGCATGTTCGAGCTGAAGAAGGGTGCGCTGGAGCGAAAGATCGAGCAGCACATTGCGTTCTTCGAGGAGCGAAAGGACGCCTTCGAAAGAAAAATCGAGCGGCAAATTAAGGGTCACAAAAGGAAGTTCGAAGAGAGTTTCGAATCTCTGGATGACGACATGCGCTTTTTCCGCACATGGTTCGAGAAGCCGTTGCGAGTTGGCGCGGTCACGCCCTCGAGCAAGGCGCTCGCGCGCACCATGGCCGCCTATATCGATCCCGCGGCGCCCGGACCGATCATTGAGCTCGGGCCGGGCACTGGTCCCATCACGGAAGCTCTGGTCGCGCAGGGGATTGATCCTGGGCGGCTCGTCCTGGTCGAATTCGACGCAACGTTCTGCCGACTGTTACGGGCGCGGTATCCGTCTGCGACCGTGGTTCAGGGCGATGCTTATGGGCTCAAACGCATTCTCGGAAATTTTCTCCGTGAGCCGGCAGCGGCGGTAGTGTCCGGGCTTCCGCTCTTCACCAAGCCGCTGCGGGTGCGCTTGCGGCTGCTGTTTGAGGCCTTCGGCCTGATGTTGCCGGGCGCGCCGTTCGTGCAGTTCACGTACAACGCCCTCGCGCCAATCCCGACCAGACTCGATCGCGTTCGAGTGCAGGCCTCGGAGCGGGTATGGATGAATATTCCGCCAGCGCGGGTGTGGGTCTACCGCAGAGATTGACGACGGAGGACGGACGACGCACGACAGCGGCGGAATATGCTCTTGTCGTCTGTCGTGGGTCCTCTGTCGTCTAGACTTTCATGTCCGTCCCGAAAATCTTGGTCATCCCGGGCTCGCTCGGCGCACAATCTTACAATGTGCGGCTTGCCGCGTTGGCGACCAAGGAACTGACAATTGCGGATGCCGACGTCACGCGCATCTCGTTGATCGATTATCCATTGCCGATCTATGACGCCGATCTCGCGGCGCAATCCGAACCGCCGCAGAATGCGGTGCGGCTCAAGCAATTGATGTGTGCGCATCACGGCGTCTTCCTCGCGAATCCTGAATACAACGCCTCCATCACGCCGCTGATGAAGAATACGATCGACTGGATCTCGATCGTGCGCGAGCACGGAGAGCCGCCGCTGGCCGCCTTCGCGAATCGTGTTTTTGCCTTGGGTGGAGCATCAGCTGGACGCTCCGGGGCGATGGCGTCATTATTGTCGTTGCGCCAGGTGCTCTCGGTCGGCTGCCGGGCACTTGTTTTGGCAGAACAGGTGAGCGTGCCGAATGCCGCCCAGGCTTTCGACGAAATGGACGAACTCAAGGATTCGCAAGCGGCCGACGAGCTTCGCCTCGTGGTGCGAAGATTGGTCGAGGCGGCGAGCCTTTTGGCCGGCGAGTGAATGGGCAGCCGCGCGCGGCGAGGATACATGTGAAGCCTGAGCCCCGGGACCGGTTGATCGTGGCGCTTGATGTGCCTTCAGTCGCCGCCGCCGAGGCTCTCGTCGCGCGGCTCGGCGAGAGCGTGTCCTTCTACAAAATCGGTTACCAGTTGGCGTTCGCGGGCGGCATCGACTTTGCGCGCGCGCTCGCCGGGGCAGGCAAGCGCATCTTTCTCGATCTTAAGCTGCATGATATCGGCCGCACCGTGGCAAGCGGGGTCGAGAGCCTGGCGCGGCTCGGAGCCTCCTTCGTTACGGTACACGCCTACCCTCAGACCATGCATGCGGCGGTCGACGCCCGGGCCGGATCCGATCTTAGGATTCTCGCCGTGACCGTGCTGACGTCCTATGATGATGCGGATCTGGCAGCCGCCGGCTACGATTTCACAGTGCCGGAGCTCGCGCGCGAGCGCGCCGCACAGGCGCGCGACATCGGCATCGACGGGCTCGTGTGCTCAGGACAGGAATCGGCGATGCTGCGTCCCATCGTCGGCCCGGATATGCTGCTCGTCACGCCTGGTATTCGGCCCGCCGGCGCGCAAACGGGCGACCAGAAGCGTGTGGTCACCCCCGCGCTCGCCATCGCCGCGGGTGCCGACTACCTGGTCGTCGGACGGCCGATTATTGCGGCGTCCAACCCGAGCGCTGCTGCCGATGCAATCGTCGCCGAGATCGCCGCGGCATCGACCGCGCATAAACCACCGCCACCGGGATGAGAACATGGCAAAGGGATATTGGATCGCGAACGTCGATATCACGGATCCGGACGGCTACAAGGCTTATGTGGCTGCGAACGCGGAACCATTACGCAAATACCGCGGACGATTTCTGATCCGAGGCGGAAAGTCGCAAAGCGTTGAAGGCAAGC
>CATPCO010000568.1 GCA_955652925.1 uncultured Xanthobacteraceae bacterium
ATTGCCGGACCTTGTGCCATCGAAAGCCGCGAACAAGCCATGGCGGTCGCCGAGCGCGTGTGCCGCGCGGGTGCGCAATTTTTCCGGGGAGGCGCTTACAAGCCTCGCACCTCGCCCTATTCATTCCAGGGCATGGGCGAAGAGGGCTTGCAGATCATGGCCGAAGTGCGGGACAAATTCGGAATGAAGATTGTAACCGAGGCGATCGACAACGAGTCGCTGGAACTGGTGGAGAAGTACGCCGACGTGATCCAGATTGGCGCCCGCAACATGCAGAATTTCTCGTTACTCAAGCAAGCGGGACGGACCCGGAAACCTGTGCTCCTCAAGCGCGGCATGTCGGCGACGCTGGAAGAGTTCCTGATGGCGGCCGAGTACGTGATGAGTGAAGGCAACTATAAAGTAATTTTGTGCGAGCGCGGCGTACGCACATTCGCCGATCACACCCGCAACACGCTCGACCTCAGCGTCGTGCCCGCAGTGCAGAGGCTGAGTCACCTGCCCATTGTGGTTGATCCCAGCCACGGTACCGGGAAGCGCAACAAGGTCACTCCGCTGTCGCGGGCCGCAATCGCCGTGGGCGCGGATGGGTTGATGGTTGAAGTTCATCACGAACCAGACCGAGCATTGTCCGACGGCATGCAGTCGCTCTATCCCGAGCAGTTCGACGAACTGATGGCGCAGGTGCGCCAGATCGCACCCGTAGTGGGGAGGATGGTGCCGGCCATCGGCAGGCACGCGCCCGGCGCTGAGCCGCTGCCGGCTCGCCCCCGAGTTCAATCTTCCCTCAGTCCATTAGCTTGAGAAAATTCCTCCTCCTCGGCGTCACACTTTTGATGGTGATCGCCCTTGGCTGGTGGTATTTCCACGAGCGCCCGCTGCCGAGCGACAGCCCCGGCTACCGCGAATATGCTTACGTTACCAATGGCAAGAGCAATACCGTCTCGGTTATTGATCTGCGCACCTTTCAGCCGGCAAAGGCGATTGCGGTCGGCAGGGAGCCCACCGGCATCGCCGCCAACAGTAAGAAAAACGAGATCTACGTCGTCAATACACAGTCAAACAGCGTCAGCGTGATTGACGCGGAGCGCAATGAAGTCGTCGCGACCATAGGCGTGCACGCCGGCCCTTACTTTATTGATGTATCTGGGAACGGCAAACGAGCCTATGTGGCGAATTCGAACTCGGCGAATGTCTCCGTGCTGGATTTGGAGAAGCGGGTCGTACTGGGCAATATTCGGGTCGGCGCCTCACCGGGACTGGCCCGGGCTTCGCCGAACGGTGCCATGGTGGTCGTGAGCAATCGGGGCGACAATACTGCGTCCCTGATTGACGTGGCCGAACTCAAGGTGCGCAGCACCATTCCCATCTGTCAGCAACCGGAAGACATCGCCATCCTTCCCGATGACAGCAAGGCATTCATTGCCTGCGTCGGATCGGCGCAGATCGCGTCGATTGACCTGAAGAGCGAGAAGCTGTTGGCCTTGCTCGATGTGGGCAAAACACCTGTCAACCTGGCGCTAAAGCCTGATGGCGGCGAACTGGTCGTCACCAACTTCGATTCCAACAATATCTCAATCGTCGAGACCTCCACCAACGAGGTCAGCGGCAGCTACCTGATCGGCACTCATCCGGCCCGGGGCATCGTCACTGCGGACAATTCGCGGCTGTACGTGAGTGACTTCGGTTCCAATACGATCGCGGTTTATGACATTGATATCGGTAAGTTGATCGCATCGCTTCCGGTGGGCAGTCATCCAGATGGATTGGCGCTTTCCCGGAGTGAACACTACTTGCTAGTGCTGGACTCGCAATCCGGCGACGTGACCGTCATTCAAAAGCGCAAATCGACCAAGCTCGAGCCCACTGAATATTCCCTGCTCACCATGATCCCAGTCGGCCTGCAGCCTAACAATATTGTAGTGAAATCCTTCGTGCTGGCTAAGCCGGTGCAGTAAGCGGAAAACACGGCCACGGATATTCGCGGATTTGGCTCACATAAATACATAAATATTGGTCAACCTAAGCGGGAATTCTTCCATTCGCTTGCGCGTGGATATCCACCTGACTCAGCCGACCCCAAGAAGATGCGGGGTTCGTTGCGGGAATCCACAACCCATTATGCCTAGGATACCCCCCTCGCTAGCGAAGGGAAAGATGGACTCGAAGAACCCCTACGGCTCCACGCCTCCGCTGGTACTTCGGCAAGCGAAGTAGCGATTTCGCTCAGGAGGACAGGGGAGAGAAATTAGGGTTACGCCTACGCTCCGCAGCATTTCTTATACTTCTTCCCTGAGCCACAGGGACAGGGATCATTGCGGCCGACTTTCGCCGAGCCACGTACCACTTGTTGAACCGGCTGCATATCTCCAGAACCGGCCATACGCGCCTGTTCCAGCTCGCGCCGCTTCTTGCGCTGGAATGTTTCTTCGATCTCATCTACGGAAGTGGTCACGTTTCGCGGAGGCCGACTGCCGTTTCCATCGTTGCCCGATCCGGGGCTGAGCGTGCGAGCCTCGGGTACTGACGCTGCGCCTTCTCTCGGCCGCTCCAGAATTTGCATCAGGTAGAGATACCGAGCGGTCTCCTCCTGGAAGCGCTGCATCATGGCTTCGAACATGTCGAAGGATTCGCGCTTATACTCGACCAGTGGATCGTGCTGCCCATAACCACGCAGGCCGATGCCCTCCTTCAAGTGGTCCATGTCTCGAAGGTGGTCCTTCCATTGCGAATCCAGCACGCTCAGCATGATCATGCGCTCGTGATAGCGCATGGCGTCAGGACCGATGAGTTTTTCCTTGGCGTCGTAACGTTCTTTCAGCTTGGCAAAGATAGCATCGCCCAGCTCTTTCCGGCTAAGCGTTTCAGGTTGGATTCCTTCCGCCACAATGTCCACACCGAAGCGAGTAAAAATCGTATCCTTGAGGCCCTTCGTGTCCCAATCTTCGGGATGGACCTTAACCGCACAAAACTGGTCCATCGCGTCGCTGAGAATGCCCGACACGTAGTCTTCGAGGATGAGCTCCTTCTGGTCCACGCCCTCTAGCAGTTGGCGGCGCAACCCGTAGACCGCCTCGCGCTGCTTGTTCATGACATCGTCATACTCGAGCAGGTGCTTGCGAGCCTCGAAGTTCTGGGCTTCGACTGCTTTTTGTGCGGTCTCGATGCGGCGCGTGATCAGCCGCGATTCGATGGGGATGCCCTCTTCCATGCCCAATCGTTGTAGCAGGTTCGACACCCACTCTTTGGCGAAGATGCGCATCAGGTCATCTTCGAGCGATAAATAGAAACGGGAGGACCCGGGATCGCCCTGCCGACCGGCTCGGCCGCGAAGCTGATTATCGATTCGCCGCGCCTCGTGGCGTTCGGTACCGAAGATGTGCAGTCCGCCGACTGCAGTCACGTCGTCGTGTTCTTTATCGGTCTGAGCCTTGTACCGGTTGAAAACTTCTGCCCACTGATCGGTGGGGACGACGTACTCGTTGCCGGCGTAATACCACACTGTGCTTCTGGTTTCATCGACATCAACTTGAATCTTGCCCTGAGCGGCGCGCAGCGGCTGCGCGATTCCCTTCTTCACGCACTCCTGCTTGGCCATGAATTCAGGATTGCCGCCCAGCAGGATATCTGTACCGCGCCCGGCCATGTTGGTGGCAATCGTCACCATGCCTTTGCGTCCGGCCTGCGCCACGATCTCAGCCTCGCGCTCGTGATATTTGGCGTTGAGCACGAC
>CATPCO010000569.1 GCA_955652925.1 uncultured Xanthobacteraceae bacterium
CGTGTATCGCTGTCAGCCTGCGTCATTGCTGCGAGCCCGCGATAGGGTGCGGTATGTCGCCACAGCTCACCTGGTCTTGTCGCAGGGCCTGACGCCGCGTCCGGCTTCATGAGAGGGTGGTCACTCGTCACGTCGATTGCGCTGGTGGCGTGGCAATGAAAGCTCGGCACCCCAGGACGACGAAGCCGAAACGCCGCAAGGAGCCGACGGCTGCGCGTCGCTACGCTCCCTCGGCGGTCAATCTCCAAAAGCAACTCGACCAGCGAACCCACGAGCTTGCCGAGGCGCAAAAGAACCTGGCTGAGGCGCACGAGCAGCAGACGGCAACCTCCGAGGTGCTGCACGTCATTTCAAGCTCGCCCAGCGAGCTAGAACCGATCTTCCGGGCCGTGCTGGAGAACGCGACGCGCCTCTGCGAGGCCAAGTTCGGCACGCTGTACCTCCGCGACGCAGATGGCTTCCGCGCGGTTGCTACGCACAATGCCCCGCCCGCCTATGTCGAGGCACGACGCGACCCACTGCTCCGACCGCCGCCGGACGCGCCCCTCGGACGTGTGGCCATTACGAAGCAGGTGGTCCACATCGTCGATATCAAAACGACACGATCCTACATTGAGCGCCATCCATGGCTCCTCGCCGACGACCTTGCTGGCTATCGGACCATCCTCGCCGTGCCGATGCTCAAGGAAAGCGAGCTGATCGGCGCCATCATCATCTTTCGCCAGGAGGTTCGCCCGTTCAGCGACAAGCAGATCGAGCTGATGACCAATTTCGCCAACCAAGCCGTCATCGCCATCGAGAACACTCGGCTGCTCAGCGAGCTGCGCGAATCGCTGCAGCAGCAAACCGCTACCGCCGACGTGCTGAAGGTCATCAGCAGTTCGCCGGGGGAACTGGAGCCGGTATTCCAAGCCCTGTTGGAGAATGCGCTGCGCATCTGCGAGGCCAAGTTCGGCATCCTGCACCGTTATAGCGGCGGCGTACCTGTCGCGCAGGCCATGGTCGGCGCACCGCCCGCGCTGGTCGACGCCCTGCTGCACAAACCGTTCGTGCCGCCGCCCGGAGTTCCGCTCGACCGCATGATTCGGACCAAGAAGCTGATCCACACCCTCGACGCGGCCGCGGAGGAGCACAAGCCAATGTCGGCCCGGCTGGCGGGCGCACGCTCGCATGTCGTCGTTCCGATGCTTAGGGATGACGAGCTAGTCGGGTCCATATCCATCTACCGCACGGAGGTTCGTCCTTTCACCGACAAGCAGGTCGAGCTGCTGACGAGCTTCGCCAGCCAGGCGGTGATCGCGATCGAGAACACGCGACTGCTGAATGATCTGAGCGAATCGTTACAGCAGCAGACCGCGACTTCAGAGGTGCTGGGGGTCATCAGCGCATCGCCCGGCGAGCTGAAGTCGGTCTTCGAGGCCATGCTGGATAACGCCACGCGCATTTGCGGCGCCCAGTATGGCGTGCTTTGGCAGGTTGAGGGCCAGGGCTATCGATCCGTCGCCGTGCACGGAATGACACCAGCCTACAACAGGGCACGGGAGCTAGAGCCGGTGATCTACCCCGGGCCGGAGGTTCCGCTCGCCCGCCTCGCGTTAACGAAACAAATGCTGCAAGTTGCCGATATTCGGAACGATGAGAGCTACATCAAAGGCTTTCCACCAATCGTCAACCTAGCGGACAATGGCGGCGCACGGACCCTTCTTATGGTGCCAATGCTCAAGGAAAACGAGCTGATTGGCGCAATTGCGATCTTTCGCCAGGAGGTCAAGCCATTTTCACCGAAACAGATCGGGCTCCTGACGAATTTCGCGGCGCAAGCAGTCATCGCCATTGAGAACACGCGGCTGCTCAACGAGCTGCGCGAATCACTGCAGCAGCAGACTGCCACCGCCGACGTGCTCAAGGTCATCAGCCGCTCGACGTTCGATCTGCAGGTGGTGCTCGATACGCTGGCTGCGTCGGCCGCCCGACTTTGCCAAGCGGACATTGCACATATCGCCGTTCCACAGGAGGGTGGTTTCTTCCGGATGGCAGCAACCTTTGGGTTTTCACCGGAGCTCAGAGATGAGTTTGCTCGCATGCAAATCAAGCCTGGCCGCGAGGGCGTGACCGCTCGGGCGCTGCTTGAACGTGCGACCGTGCATATTCTCGATGCGCAAACCGATCCGGAATACAAGCTCTCCAAATTACAGAAGATCGGCGGTTATCGCTCCATGGTCGGTACACCCCTCCTGCGCGAGGGGTCTCCGATTGGCGTATTCGGGCTGGCGCGTTACACCGTGCGGCCGTTCACCGATAAGCAGATCGAGTTGCTTACCACTTTCGCTGATCAGGCGGCCATCGCCATCGAGAACGTTCGGTTATTTGACGAAATTCAGGAGAAGAGCTGCCAGCTCGCGGAAGCGAGCCAACACAAGTCGCAATTTCTCGCCAATATGAGCCATGAGCTGCGCACGCCGCTCAATGCCATCATCGGCGTAAGCGAGATGCTGCGGGAGGATGCAGAGGCGGCAAAGCAGGACCTTGAGC
>CATPCO010000570.1 GCA_955652925.1 uncultured Xanthobacteraceae bacterium
CAGGGTCGTTGGCGTCGCGAACAGAAGGCCGCCGATCACCGCGCGCGCCAGCGCCGCATTCTGCTCCTCGCCGGCACCGCCGATCGCCATCGGGATCATGCCGACGATCATCGCCGCCGCGGTCATCAGCACGGGCCGTATCCGGGTATGTCCCGCATCGATCGCCGCCTGGAATGCCGTCCTGCCGGCGAGCTGCTGTTCCCGCGCGAAGGTGACGAGCAGGATGGAATTCGCCGAGGCAACACCGACGGCCATGATCGCCCCCATCAGCGAGGGGACGCTCAGGCTGGTGCCGGTGATGAACAGCATGGTCACAATCCCGCACAGCGTCGCCGGAAGTGCGAGGATTACGACGAACGGATCACCGAAATTCTGATAATTCACGAGCATGAGCAGATAAACCAGCACGGCGGCGAACAACAATCCGAATGCGAGATCTCTGAAGGAATCGTGCATGTTTTGGATCTGGCCGCGAATCTCGATCGAATTTCCCGGCTTGAGCTCCTTTTGCAGCTCCGCGGCGATCTTGCTGATTTCCTGGGAGACGCTGCCGAGGTCGCGGCCCTGCACGCTGGCGTACACGTCGTAAGCCGGCTGAATGTTGGTCTGATTCAGATTGGTCGGAACGCTCTCGCGGCTGAACTGGGCGACGTTGCTCAGCAGCCCCGGCACCGGAGAACCTGCGGAAGCGATTTTGGTAGCGACAGGCGTGTTGCCGAGTTCGCCCAGCGAGCTCACCTGACGCTGCGGCGTCTGCACCGTAATATAGTAAGGAACTCCGGACGCGGGATCGGTCCAGAAGTTCGGTGTCACCTGCGCGGAAGAGCTCAGGCTTATATTAATGTCATTGGCGATGCTCTGAGGGCTGAGCCCGAACTGCAGAGCACGCGCACGATCGATCGCAGCCATGAATGCCGGACCATCGATCTCCTGTTGCAGATGCGCATCGACAATTCCGGGAATTGCGGCAATGCGCCGTCGCAGCTCCTGTGTGACGGCCAGGTTCGTCGCGCGGTCCCGCCCGACGGTCCGCACATCGATCTGCGCCGGCAGTCCGAAATTGAGAATCTGGGTGACCATGTCGGCAGCCTGGAAATAGAACGTCACTTCCGGAAAAGCGGCCGGCAGCACCTCGCGCAGCTTGCGAACGTAGCCGGCAGTCGGCGCGTGCCCCGGCTTGAGGGCTACGAGGATGACGCCGTCATTGGGCCCGATGGTTGAACCGTCAGTGAACGCAAGGTTGTACACACGTTGGGGTACTCCGATGTCGTCGACAATGAGGTCACGCTCACGCTCGGGAATCACCTCCCGAATCTTGTCCTCGACCGCCTGGAAGACGGCTTCGGTCGCTTCGATTCGAGTGCCGGCAGGTGCGCGAACGTGGAGCTTGATTTGTCCTCCGTCGATGGCGGGAAAGAAATCGCGTCCGGTCGTCATCAGCATGACGCTTCCCAGCGCCAGTATCAGGACCGCGGCGACCGGGACAATGACCCGCCGCGTAAGCAAAAGCGTGAGCACGTCGACGTAACCTTCGCGCAGCCGCTCGAAGCCGTGCTCGAACCCGCGGTGCAGGCGCGCAAACCAGCCTCTCGCGCCGCCGGTTTCAGGATGTTGCTCGCCCTTGAGCAGCAGGCCGATCATGACCGGCGTCAGCGTCCTCGACAGGCCGTAGGAAGCGAGCATTGCGAACACGACGGCGAGCCCAAGCGGCGTGAACAGGAACTTGGCCGGTCCCTCGAGGAACACCACCGACGTGAACACGCAGCTTATGGCGAGCGTCGATACCAGGGTCGGGACCGCGATGCCGGCGGAGCCGTGAAGAGTTGCCGCGGCCAGGCTCATTCCTTCTTCGGCGCGCAGCCGGTGGGTGTTCTCGATGGTCACCGTTGAATCGTCGACCAGGATGCCGACTGCTAGCGCCATCCCGCCGAGGGTCATGGTATTGATCGTCTCGCCGAGAAAGTGAAGCACGACAATCGATGTCAGGATCGAAAGGGGAATCGAGATCATGACAACGAGGGTTGACCGCCACGATCCGAGGAACAGCAGGATCATCAGCGCAGTAAGCCCGGCTGCGGTGGCGCCTTCCCGGACCACGCTCGCGACCGAATCCGAGACGAGCTTCGCTTGATCGAACAATTCGTTGATAGCCAGGCCCGGAGGCGCCGCTGCGCGAGCTGTCTGCAGAACTTTACGGACTCCCTTCACCACGGCAAGCGTCGAAGCATTGCCGTTCTTGATGACGCTCAGCAAGACAGAACGTTCGCCGTTTTGACGCACGATGTTCTGCTGCACTGCCGAGGCATCACGCACATGCCCGATATCCTTCACAAAGACGGTCGCGCCATTGGCGAACTTTATCGGAATATTGTTGAGAGCTTCGATTGTCCTGGGCATCGCATTGGTGAGCACGGTGTATTGCTTCTCGCCGATCTTGGCCAAGCCTGAGGGCAGTGTCAGGTTCTCGGCATTGATGGCGTTAACGACGTCCGTAGGCGTCAGGCCCTTGGCCTGAAGCTTTATCGGGTCGATATCGACCATGATCTGCCGATATTTTCCTCCATCCGGGGTCGGGAAGGTCACGCCTGGAACGGGGGCCAGCTGTTGACGCAGATTGTAGTAGCCGTAATCGTAAAGCTTCTGCTCATTGAGATTGTCGGAAGCCAGGCTGAGCTGCAGGACCGGAATGCTCGACGCGTTGTAGCTCACGACTATTGGCGCCTGGATTCCGGTCGGCAGGAGCACGCGGATATAATTCGTGGCGGAGACGATTTGTGCGATGGCCAGATCGATATTGACGTCGGGTTGAAAGAAGATCTTCTGGACGGAAATGCCATTGAGCGTCTGTGCTTCCATATTCTTGATGCCGGATACGCTCGTACTGATCGCGTACTGGCTGTAGGTGCTGACGCGCTGCTCCATCTCCGGCGTGCTCAGGCCTGTGTATTGCCAGATGACATTGACGACCGGAATGTTGATCTCCGGGAAGATATCGATCGGCATGACGGTAATGGCCGAGATTCCGAGAAACAGAATCAGTACGGACAGGCCGTAGAACGTGTACGGGAATCTCAACGCAAATCGAACAATGCCCATGGCTATGCTCTCATCTCAGCCGCTGTTCCGGATTGGGAATACGCCATTCCGGTTCACGTTGCGCAAGTATGTGAGAGGGTGCGAGCTCGCTCGCTCCGACGGCCTGGCGTCTTGATCACGCATGCGCGACGACGTTGGCGCGCTGCGCCTCGCCTTGCCCGAAGGAGATGTTCTCGCCGGGAACCTCGTAGATCGTGATCAGCATGTCGTCCGGCGACACGCCGGCTGCCGCGGCGACGCGCGTGTTGATGTCCTTCAACAGTTTAAGCCGCGTCTCTTTCGGCCTTCCGTGGATGAAAGTGACCTCGAGAATGATCAGATCGTCGCTGTAATTCATCCCGACGAACGCAGGCGTGTGGAGAAAGCGGTTCTTCGGCAGCTCGAAGATGAGCTGGTAGAAGTCTTCGGGGGGTACGCGAAGCGTGTTGATCAAGGCTGCCTGTATGGCGCCCGATACCTTGGCAACGCGGCCTTGGTCGTAACGGCCTTTGACGACGTAGATTTTTGCAAGCGGCATGACATGACTCCTTTTCAGCTAGGAGACGAAGACCTCGTAACCCAGGCTGTTTTTGGTGGACATGGTGTTCTCCTTTGGCCGAGGGCAAAGTCCTCGAGGTAGCGCGCGGTCATTTTCGATGTCCCGGCCAGCAATGCTGGTTCATGTCGGCGGAACGATCAGCTCCGTCGGGTTCGTGCATCAGGCCCGCTGCAGCTATTTGCAGGGGAAGTGGATTCGCTGTCGAGCGATCGGCTTTCAGCGTCGCGCATAATCGATCATCGTGCTCCCGTTCCCAGGTTGGCCTATTATCTCTAGAGCATGGTCGCGGAGGCGAACCGGATCGAGCTCGCCAAGATCAGCGAGATCGATAACTCGTTTGGCGATGACCTGCGTTGCCGGATCATCCCGGTCCAGGCGGAGCGCTCTCAGCACAGCGTCCAACGCGCTTGCAAGAATTTCGATCTCTTCAGGTCCGAACCAAAACGAACGCACCTTTATCCCCTACTAAGTCGTCTCATGGAACGCTTGCTACCGCGATCGACAAAAACGGTTGACTCACAACGGACATGCGTTCCTGCATGGGTGAGGTGAAACTATTCCAAGCTCGCACGGGCAAATCGCAGCCATGTGACATCGCAGACTTGACATTCTCCTCGTGACGCATGTCAGTCGATCAGACGCAAAAGACAGATGTCAGAAGCGTGAAGGAAAGGCTATTGCACTATCGTGTTGCCAATACCTTCGTATCGGTCTGCGCCGCGCGCAGCAGCGATACCTCCGATCCCGGCAGCGCTTCGGACAGGCACACATTCGTGCGGACTGCATTCGCTACAGCGAATTCCGGTGCAGGTTTCTGCCAACCATCTCCTGGCTCGCGCCATAGGTGCGCAAAATCCCCCTGCCAGCACTACAAACCTGCACTTCGCTAGGGCGATTTTGTACACGCGGTCTGCTCGGGTGGTGTCACCTGTGTATGAGCGCACCGGAGGATTTGCCCAGTCCACGAGTAAACCTCGGCCGCAACTTTGTGCGATCCCTTGCAGCCGTGCCATAGTCTGGTGATGTCACGGCGCCTAAGAATCAAAAAAACCTTCACGCCAAACAGGCCGATGCACCCACGGGTTTTGACCGCTTTAGGTCACGCGCAGGTTAGCCGCATCCGCCATGTGAACGAGATCCGCAAGCGTGCGCGCACACATTTTTCGCATTGCGTTGCCGCGATGGACCTTCACCGTTATCTCGCTTAGACCGAGATCGTCGGCAACCTGCTTGGTCTTCTTCCCGGCTGTTACCAGCATCATGACTTGCTGTTCCCGCGGGGACAATGTGCGGAAATGGCCGCGGATGCGAGCGGCTTCTCCCTCAGCGACGCGCTTTTGTCGGTCGTGCTCGATCGCCGATGAGACTGCGTCGATCATGTCCTGGTCGCGGAACGGCTTTGGCAGAAAGTCCACGGCGCCCGCCTTCATGGCACGCACGGACATCGCGACGTCCCCGTATCCGGTCATCAGGACGACAGGAAGACGAACGCCGAGTGTGGCAAGCCGTGCTTGAAAATCCAGCCCGCTGCTGCCGGGAAGGCGCACATCGAGAACGATACAGCCGGGCCCGTCGTAGGCGGCCACATCGAGAAAATGTTGCACGGACTCGTAGCTACGGGCTTCTAGATCGACGGTTTGCAGCAACAACTGAAGCGCGCTGCGCACGGACTCGTCGTCATCTATGACGTGGACGATCGCCTTCTCGCTCATCGCAGCCTCTCCACCCAAAACCGGAACGAAATTATAATTCTTCTGGGACAGGTTTTGGCGCTTTATGTGACGCAGGAGCCCATCAAGCTACGAGCGTGCGGCCAAGTCTAGTGGACAATGGTATTGGCGATACTTTGGCATCACGCAACAATTGTTGCCGGCATCGGACAGGGTGGTGCTGACACCGGCGCAGATCGACACCAAAGTATGATGGACGTCGCATGCACAGTGGCGCATTTTGATATAACGGCGACCGTCCCGGAAGGACCAAAATGGACAGCGAGCTCAGCCGCGTCGTCGACGCGATTCCCGGTCTGGTATGGACTGCACCCCCTGACGGGCACATCGACTTCCTCAATCACCGCTGGTGCGAGTATACGAACCTTGGCCTCGGCGAATCTTATGGCCGGGGCTGGCAGAGGGTGGTCCACCCCGAAGACTTGTCTGGGCTGCTCGAACGCTGGCGATCCATTCTGGCTTCGGGCCGGGCAGGTGAAATGGAAGCGCGCCTGCGGCGCTTTGACGGTGAGTACCGCTGGTTCTTGTTCCGCGCTTCTCCCATGGCCGACGCATCCGGGCATGTCGTGAAATGGTGCGGCACAAGCACCGATATCGAGGACCGGAAGCGGGTCGAAGAGGCCTTGAGTGCGCCGTGGTGGCTTCAGCCTTCTGCTCGCGAGCAGCATTTTCGCTCCGTCGCCGACAACATTGAGGCCCTCGGCGCTCTCGTGACTCCGGCCGGTCAGGTTGAGCTCGTCAATCGCCAAGCCCTGGAATATTTCGGTGTGACGCTCGAGGAACTGAGGGGCCGGGCCATTGCCGACATCGTGCATCCCGATGACGTCCCACCCGTACGCGCCGCGTGGAGGCAGGCGGTCGAAGCCGGCCGTCCATACGACGTCGAGGAGCGCCTGCGCCGTGCGGATGGAGTCTACCGCTGGTTCCATACACACGGCTTCCCCTTGCGAGACACGCAAGGACACATTCTCCTTTGGTACCTCATCAAAAGAGATGTCGATGACCTCAAGCGCGGCGAAACTCTGCTGGCGGGTGAAAAGCGGTTGCTCGAGATGGTGGCGGGCTGCCATTCGATGTCGGAAATACTCGAGGCGATCTGTCGACTTGTCGAAAGCACGGCGAGCGGCTGTTACTGCAGCGTCGTATTGATCGATCCGAGCGGCATGCGTGTAGAGCACGGAGCCGCACCGAGCCTTCCGGCCAGCTACATGAGCGCCTGTATTGGCCGACCAGTAAACATCGATGCCGGTCCGTGCGGAATGGCGGCGTACCTGAACGAACAAGTCATTGCGGCTGACCTGACGACCGACATACGATGGGCCGAGTGGCGCCCAATGGCCTTGGCGCATGGGCTGCAGTCCTGCTGGTCAACGCCGATCACGTCCGCGGCTGGCAAGGTTTTGGGCTCGTTTGCGCTCTACTCCAACCAACCGAGAGCGCCCACCGCCCTCCATAAAAGCCTCATCGAGCAGTTCACGCACATTGCGCGCATCGCCATCGAGCGCCGGCTCTCGGAAGAGACCCTCAGCAAGGTCCGATCAGAGCTGGCGCATGTGGCCAGGGTCCAAAGCCTGGGAGTATTGACCGCCTCGATCGCGCACGAAGTCAACCAACCGCTGGCGGGCATCATCACTAACGCCAGCACATGTCTGCGGATGTTGGCCGCCGATCCTCCCAACATCGATGGCGCGCGTGAAACCGCGCGGCGCACGATTCGCGATGGCAACCGTGCGTCAGAGGTAATCGCGCGATTGCGTGCCCTCTTTAGCAAGAAGGACGCCACGGCCGAATCGGTGAACTTGAACGGGGCTACACAGGAGGTGATTGCACTGTCTTTGAGTGAGCTCCAGAGAGCTCGGGTGAGTGTGCGAACGCAACTTGCCGACGACCTCCCGCCTGTTAAAGGCGATCGTGTCCAGCTTCAGCAGGTCATCCTCAACCTGATCCTGAACGGGTCCGATGCCATGCGCAGGGTCAACGATCGTTCGCGGAAGTTGCTGATCAGAACCGAACGAGACGGGCGCGATCACGTGCGGCTGACCGTGCAGGATACGGGGATAGGCTTCGACCTGCAAAAGCAGGACAAGCTCTTCGAACCGTTCTTCTCCACCAAGAGCGGCGGTATGGGAATCGGCCTCTCCGTCAGTCGCTCCATTATCGCAAGCCACGGCGGCCGCATCTGGGCAACACAGAATGATGGTCCAGGAGCCACGTTTGGATTTTCTATTCCGTGCAGATGGGAGTGTAGCAGGGGCTCCGACGCTCTTGAACCGATTCAAACCCCTGCTGTGACCATCGGAATGCACGTCATGACGAGTGTTTGATGGTCGCACGTTCACTCGTGGCGGTTGTTGATGACGATCCGTCCGTGCGCGAGTCGCTACCCGACTTGCTGTGGGAGTTTGGCTTTAGGTCCCAAGCATTCTCATCGGCGGAAGAGTTCCTCGCGTCCGAGTACGTGGGTGAGACCAGATGTTTGATCCTGGACATTGCCATGCCGGGCATGTCTGGACCCGATCTGCAACGGGAATTGATGCTGCGCCGGCAACAGATTCCGATTGTCTTCATTACTGCACACGGAGATGAGACCGTGCGTCCACGCGTGCTCGATCAGGGTGCGGTAGAGTGCCTTATCAAGCCATTCAGTGATACGGCGTTACGTGAGGCCGTCAGGGCGGCTCTTTGAGTTGCCGGTAGGGACGGGGATGACGTTGTCCCGAACGCAAGCTCGACTCCTGCTTTCGCCAGCATCCGGCCCGTTATGGATTGCTTCTCATTATGGAGCGAGCGACTCATGCCGGAACGATCGATCGGGGGCGATCGAACTCACGAAACGGCGAGCGTTCTTCGCAGGCGCGCGATGGCGCCGGGCAAGCCGCGCACCTTCATGATCCGGCCTGTGGTGTCGTACTCTTCGGAGAGCACGCGCGTGTTCTCGTGCACATCGCTGAGCAGCCCCTGTTTGGCATATGGC
>CATPCO010000571.1 GCA_955652925.1 uncultured Xanthobacteraceae bacterium
CACCAGGCCAGTCCAATGATCAAGGATCTTGACCTGCTCATCGCCGCCGTCAGCCACATACATGAATTTCTGTTCCCGGTCAGGAGAAAAGCCTATCCACCAGGTGGTGCCCCAATTGTCAGGGAAGCTTCCAGTGCCCCTCCGAATCCAAATGTTGCTCTTGAAATTTCCCATCTTGTCGAACACCTGAATGCGGTCACCCTGCCGGTCGCAAACATACACGAGGCCATCGTTGCCAATCGTTACACAATGAACCACCTGCATGAATGAGAGCATGAAGTAGCTCTCATATCTCGCCATGGTGCTCCCCATCGCCTGGCGGAAGATCAAGAGCAGCGCGGAGAAGCCCACGAATGTGATGGAAACGGTTGCTAGCGCATGTTTAACATTTTTGGCGTCGTCTGGCCGGCCTGGGGATCCCCCGGTGCGCAGAAAAGCCTGTAAATACTGCATTCCTGAGCCTGCGCTCCAAGCGACCAGCCAAAAGATGTAGTGGAATATTTTAAGCGCCTAATCCCCACGGCGTGCAGGAATTCCCGCACGAATAGCGTACTAAATGGACTGGAATGTTTGTGCGGAAGGTTGCGCGCGAGTACCCCGGCGGCCGCGTCGAGTACGTCTACCTGGTCGAAAGCTATCGTGACGGCGCCCGCAGTCGCCAGCGGACGGTGGCCAATCTCGGCCGGGCCGATGTGTTAGCGCCGCACCTGGATGCGATTGTCCGGTTATTGCGGCCGCAACTCCTCACGCCCCCGACGCCGGCGCCCCAGAGCGGCCCCGTGCGCGTGCCGGAAGCCCTCACCTATGGCCCGGTCGCCGTGGCGCAGGCGCTGTGGACCGAGGTGGGGCTCGGGGAGATCCTCACGCACACGTGCAGCACGGAGGTCGCCGAGCGCAGCTTCGTGCTGGTCGCGCATCGGCTGGTGCATCCCGGCAGTGAGCATGCGCTCGCGTGGTGGCTGGACGAGAGCTTCGTCCCCGATGCGCGCGGGCAGCGCCTCCGGCCGGCCTGGCAGACCCACGGTCGGGTGCGCGTCGCGGGGCGGCAGTTGTTGCAGTGGTATCGGACGCTGGATGCCCTCTTCACGGCCAAACCACAGATTGAGACGGAGCTGTACGCGCGCCTGCGGGATCTGTTTGGGCTGCAGGTCGACATCGTCTTCTTCGATCTGACGAGCACGTACTTTGAAGGCCGCGGGCCGAAGGACGTAGCCCGGCACGGGCACTCGCGCGATGGTCGGCCCCGCAACCGGCAAGTCCTGGTCGGCGTGGTGATGGCCAGCGGCTGGCCGATCGCCTCGTATGTCTTTGAAGGGAACCGCCAAGATCGCAGCACGGTGAAGGAGGTCCTGGCAGATGTCCGGAGCCGCTTTGCGGTCCAGCGCGTCGTCTGGGTCGCCGATCGCGGAATGGTGAGTGACGACACGCTCGCGGCGATGACGGAAGGGACCGATCACTACCTGGTGGGCCTCCAGCGGCGGCGCAATCCTACCGCGCAAGCCGTGGTGCAGGCGAGTGTGAGTCAGCCACGGCAAGCGCTCCCACACGGCAGCGGCGAGGTCTGTGAGGTCACCTTGTCGGGGGACGCGGCGCGCTACGTCATCGTGTGGAGTCCGGAGCGGCTGCGCTATGAACGGACGCTGCGGCGGCAGGACATGCGGCGCACGCGCGATCGCCTCCGCAAGTTAGCCCGTGCCGTCACGACACGGAAACTGCGGACCCCGGCGAAGATCGGCGTGCGGGCCGGCGCCTGTCTGGCCGCACACCACGGCATGCGCTACTTTGCCTGGGCACTCACGCCCGATGGGCGCTTTCGCTATTGGATCGATCGGGCCAAGCTGCGGGCCGAACGTCGTGTGGAGGGCACGTATATCCTCCACACCAACGAGCCGAGCCTCGATGCGCTGCGCGCGGTGGCCGTCTATAAGGACCTACAAACGGTCGAGCGTGGCTTTCGCACCCTTAAGGATGTGCTGGCGGTCCGGCCCATCTACCATCGGACCGCCGCTCGCGTGCGGGCGCATCTGTTTGTGGCGCATCTGGCGTTGGTCTTAGGCTGCGCATTGGAGAAAGCACTCCGCCGCGCCGGGCTGACGCTGGCGTTGGACACTGCCCTCGCGGCGCTGCGCCCCGTCCGCTTGGTCACCCTGGAGGTCGATGGGACCACCACCCAGGTGGTGACCAAGCCCACCGCCCACGCGCAGGCGGTTCTCAAGGCGGTCGGCCTGTCACGGCTGCGGCCCCCGGGGGAATGTAGTGAAACTGCTTGAAGCAATTTCCAGGAAAATCAAGGGCTGCAGCCCGGCTAATGTTAAACATGCGCTAGCACGGCGGGGTCAGTTGTACCGCCCACCAGTGCTTCCAGCATTGCCCGCGCAAGAGACACCCGTGAGATCGGACGCCACAGAGGCACAGGGTTGGAGACGTACACATGGAACATAGATCATCTGTATGATAGTGCGATGCACCGCACTGATACCGAGGCTGCTGCGGAAATGAATGTTCTCTACTATGACCCGAAATGCGCAAGCGGGAGCCCGCGTCCTGACACAGATCACGACGGTGCGGCAGCAGTCCATCAAGCGCTTCGGCCAACCGAGCCACACGCAACGGAAGCCGTCAACGTGAAAGTGACGGCGGATGGAGGAGGGCTAATATGTCGCTCGAGACCATTCTTATCATCGTGGTGATCCTGGCATTGCTCGGCTTTTTCGGACGTGGATTTATCTTCCGGG
>CATPCO010000572.1 GCA_955652925.1 uncultured Xanthobacteraceae bacterium
CTGCTGAATGAGATCGACCATTCAGGCCACGTTGCGCTCGAATAGAACCGTAGGCTGGGCACCATAACTGGCCGACCGCGTGGAGGGGTTCCCAAAAAATGCGTAGCATTTTTTGGGATGCCCCCGCACGGCGCGCGCATTCAAGCTTGCATGAGCGGTGAAAATCATGTCGCGCGCGCCTTTGCCCACCCTTGTATTACGCGCGCAGCAGGCCTTCCAACTCGCCGTGTGCCCATTTGATCACCTGGTCGATGGGCTCGTCGCCCTGAGTGACCTTGGCGACCATGATGGTGTGGAGCGACTGGTTATAGATCTGGGTCGCAACATCAGGACGCGCCGGATAGCCGGTAATGGTGGGCTGCTCATCCCCGCGCGGCGGGTAGTTGTACACCGTGCCGAGCGGCGGCTCGACTTTGTCCCAGGTGTCGAAGTCGTAATAGCTCTTGAACGACGGAAGATCGTAGCCGACGGAAGCGGCCACCAGCTGTCGTGATTGGTCCTTTTCGGAGAGGAACTGGAGGAGGTCCTTGCCCGCGGGCTTGTTCTGGGAGAATGACCAGAGCCCGTAGAAGAAGGGCAGCTGGCCCACGAAGCGTCCCGCCGGGCCGCGCGGCATGTCGTGTGTCCAACATTGCGCCGCCACCTGCGGGTTGTCGCGCTTGGCGACCGCCCAGGCGCTCGGCGGATTCTGAATGCCCGCGCCCTTGCCGGAGATGAGCCAGCGGTTGTTGCCGGCGTCGTCCCAGGCATAGACCTCCGGTGGATTGAACGCCATCAGCTTCTTGAAATATTCGAGCGCCGCGCGGGTCTCGTTGGAATCGACTTTGATGTTGTCCTTCTCGTCCACCATGACCGAGCCGAAGCCGCGGAACATGGCCCCCGTCGAATCAATGGCGTCGCTGGTCTGCCCCATGGGCAGGCCGATCGGGAACCCGGCCTTGAACAATTGCTCGGCGCTCTTGAGGTAAAGGTCATAGTTCCAACTATCGACCAGCTTGGGGTCCCGGTTGGGATTGGGCGGAAAAATCTTGGTGAGATCGACTCCGCAGTGCTGCTTATAGAGATCGAGCCGCGAGCAGCAGGGCTTGACCTGGCTGCCGACCGTGGTTGGGATGCCGAACCACTTGCCGTCGGTCTTGGCGAGATATTCCGCGACCGGGCTGATCGGCCCCGCCTTGGCGATGAGTGCAGTCACGACATCGTCGAGCGGCTCCAGCACCGCGCGATGGACCTGAATCTGCCAGGCGCGGTGGGACATGATGTCGTGACCGGCGCGGGCCTGGGCTTCCGCGCTCGCCGTGAGGATGTCCTTGTCGCCCTGGGAAGTGATGTAGTCGATGGTCACCTCGACCTTGTTCTTTTCGCCCCAGTCGTTGCAAAGCTTGGTGAGGGTATTGTTGGCGCCGGGAACCCAGTGGTCCCACACCCCCAGGGCGAGCTTGCCGGCAGCGTTGGAGTGCCGGACGTAGGGGGCGGAAACGGTCGCGGCCGCGGTAATTGCCGTGGTTTTGAGCAGGTCCCGCCGGGAAATCGTGGAGCGTTGCATTAAGTCCTCCTTGGTCCAACCATTGCCTTGGTTTGTTGCTTGGGAATGTACACCATTGGCCATTTGGGCGCCAATGCCGGGCGCCAGCGGCTCGACCCGGTAACTATGTATCTGGTAGAGCCTGGGCAGCCAGGATTGTCACGGAGGGTGTCGCGTGCGTATTGCTGCGTTAATTGCGATAGCGATTTTGCTGGCCGGCTGCGCCGTGGCGGAGAAGATCGCCGCTCGCAATGAGTATGAAAAATCCGCTGAAAACTACCGGCAATGCATGACCGCCAATCCGAATGCTCCGAAGCAATGCGAAGCATTGCGGCTCGCCATGGAACAGGTGGAACGCAAACGTGACAGCATCAACACGGATTTGAATGTCGAGCCCGGCACGCCGCCCCCGGACTATGCGCATCCGCGATAAAGACGGCCGGTGACAAGCATGACAGCAAACAAAGCGTATTTCATGGTTCGGGCGCAGGTTGCAAACGAGGTCGACCGCGCGAAATTCGACGACTGGTACGGAACGCACCACGTTCCGCTGGCGATGGAGAAGCTGCGCGCCGAGAAAGCGTGGCGGTATTGGAGCCGCAACGACCCCGCGGTGCATTATGCGCTTTATCAGTTCAGCGATATCGGGACGTTGCGCAGCCGCATCGAGTCGCCGGATTTCAAGCTCCTCGTCGCTGACTTCGACAAATCGTGGCCGCAGGTGCCGCGCAGCCGCGACCTGATTGAGCTCGTGCAGGAAACTTAAAGACATTGTGACTCGCCTTCGATTGACGTTTGCCTGCGGCAATTACGACCGCATGGCAGCGCTGCGGACCGGCGACGTCTGCATTGAGGGCATCGACCTCAACTACGTCGCGATCGACTCGCCGCGCGAAATCTTCGACCGTATGGGAGGCCGGCAGGAATTCGATCTTGCCGAATTCTCCAGCTCCGAGTTCATTAGCCGCTTTGTCCGCGGCGATTATTCGCTGGTGGCGCTTCCGGTCTTTCCGTCACGAGTCTTTCGCCACGGCCATATCTATATCAACCGGCGTTCCGGCCTAAAACACCCGAAGGATCTGGAGCATAGGCGCGTCGGCGTTGCTCTCTATACCCAGACCGCAGCGGTGTGGATCCGCGGGCATCTTGCGCACCAATACGGGGTCGATCTCTCCACTATCGCGTGGCTCGAGGGAGCGGTCGAGAAAAGCGGTCCGCACGGGCATCCCAGCGCGCCGCCGCTTCTCAAGTCTGCCGCGGTCGAGCGCAACACCAGCGGCCGCTCACTGAGCGAGCTGCTGGCGGCGGGCGACATCGATGCGCTTGCCGGGGGTCGCCATTTGCGCCCCCATCCCGACCTGGTTCCACTGTTTGCCAACGCAAAAGCAGTCGAGCGGGCTTTTTTTCTCGAAACCGGCATTTTTCCGATCATGCATCTCGTTGCCATGCGCCGTGACTGCTACGAGCGCAATCCATGGATCGCAAGCAGTCTCTACCAGGCTTTCGTCGCGGCCAAGAATCGTGCGCTCACGCAATTGCATCGCCGGGGAGCGCACCCGTATATGCTTCCATGGGTGGAACATGCAGTGCGCGAGATTGACGAGGTCTTCGGCGGAGATCCATGGCCGTACGGCATCGACGCCAATCGGCCAACTTTAGAAGCGCTCGTACAATACATGGCGGAGCAGGGTCTCATTGCACGGCGCGTACCTATCGAGAGCCTTTTCGTCCCTTGCCGGGAGGACACGCCGCAAAACTCGCGAGCAAAGGAGGTTCACGCATGACAGCGTCGCAGCACGGCTCGGAGGTCCTGGTCACTCCCGCTTTTGTGCGCACCATGGCGGCATACAATGCGGAAATGAACCGGCGCCTCTATGGCGCCGCCGAACGCCTGCCTGATGGCGCGCGGCGGCTTGCCCGCGGCGCGTTCTGGAGCTCCATCCACGGCACGCTGTGTCATCTGCTCTGGGGCGACCAGATGTGGATGTCGCGCTTCGACGGCTGGCCCAAGCCTACGGTGATCCAGAAGGACAGTGCGACGTTGATCGCCGACTTTGACGAACTGCGCCGGGCGCGTATCGCGGCCGATGATAAAATTTCCAACTGGGCGGAGCGCGTCACCCCGCAGTGGCTTGGGGAGGAGCTAGTCTGGTTCAGCGCCTCCACGAACAGAGAATTGAGGCAGCCGCGCACTCTGTTGGTGACTCATTTCTTCAATCACCAGACGCACCATCGCGGGCAGGCGCACGCCATGATCACCGCCGCGGGCGAGAAGACCGGCGATACGGATCTGTTCCTGGTGATCTGATACCGCTGCACCCAGCGGGAACTCCGTAGATTGGAGTCGAGGCGGGGCGCAAGCCTGCCGTTTCCTGCGGTATCCAAC
>CATPCO010000573.1 GCA_955652925.1 uncultured Xanthobacteraceae bacterium
ATCTAAAAGCCCGCCAGGACGGCCATGCAGTCTGGCACCGCGCGGACGAAAGAGTGGGTTCTGGATTACGAGCCTGAGACGCCGCGCGAGATTGAGCCTCTGATGGGGTGGACCGCGTCGGGCGACATGCGCCAGCAGATCCGGCTGCAGTTCGATACGGCCGAAGAAGCCGTCGCCTATTGCGAGCGCCACGGCATTGCGTATCAGCTTTTCCGTCCCACGCCTGCAGCGCGCCGGATCATCTCTTACGCCGACAATTTTTCCTTCAGCCGCCGCGATCCCTGGACGCACTGAGGCCTGCTGACCGCTGAAGCCAGAGCGCGGCGCTTGCCAATGCGGCAATGCCTGCGATCAGCAGAAAAAAGCTCGTGTGCGTGAGGCGCGTCCAGTAGCCGCCGAGAAATCCCCCAAGAATGTCGGCGGGCAGCGTTGCGGCAAACCACAGCCCCATGGACATCGAGAGCACCTTCGCTGGAGCGGTCTTTGAAATGAACGCAAGCCCGACCGGCGCCAGATGTAACTCGCCTAGCGTTGCCACCATGAAATAGCCCACGAGCCACAGTGCACTCGCTTTGCCAGCATTACTCCAGGCAGCTGCCGCCATGGTCAGGTTGGCAACGGCAAGACAAGCGGCTCCGAACGCCATTTTTTGAACGGGCGAGGGCTCGTGCGCGCCTTGGCGTGCCCACACGCGCACAATGAGCGGCGTGAACACGAAAATGAACAGTGGATTGAGGGCGAGAAACCAGGGCGAAGGAATCTCGCCCCGCCAGACTCGCAGGTCGATGGCCCGGTCAGTGAAGTCCTCCGCCCAAAGCAGGATGGTGTTGCCCTGCTGATCATAGGCGGCCCAGAAAAGGGTTACCGTTGCACAGGCCAAGATGATGACGCGCACGGAGCGGCGCTCGGCTGGATTGAGCGGAACGGCCGCCCCCTGCCGTGCGCTTCCCGGCTGCACAGGGTCGGATGGCAGCAATCCGGCGCCTGCAACGTAGATCGCGAGGCTCACAAGCATTCCAATACCGGCCGCTGCGAATCCGAAATGCCAGCCGTACGCAACGGCCAGCGTGCCGCAGAGGAGTGGCGCAAAAAACGCACCGATATTGATGCCGACATAGAAAATCGAGTAGCCGCGGTCGCGCCGGTGATCGCTGGGCGCATAGAGAGCACCGACCTGGCTCGAAATATTCGGCTTGAACGCTCCGATGCCGAGGATCAAGAACAACAGCGCCACCAGGAACAGCGCCTCGAAGGCCATCATGAAATGGCCGATTGCCATCAGAACGCCACCCAGGAGAACGGTCCGCCGTTCTCCCAGCAGCCGGTCAGCGATAAGCCCGCCCAGGATCGGTCCGCAATAGGCCAGCCCGGTGTAGAACCCGAATATCTGCGAGGCGAGCGGCTGGATCTCGAGTGGCCCGAGCAGGAACTCGAGCGCGGCGCGCACGGCGGCAAAGCCCAGCACCGTTTCGACCCGCCCCGGCTGGAGCAGATACTTGATCATATAGAGAACAACCAGCGCGGCGTTGCCGAAATAGGAGAATCGCTCCCAGGTCTCCGTTGCGAAGAGGACGGCAAGCCCGCGGGGATGTCCAAGAAAGTCGCCGCCGGTTGAGTCGGCCGACACGGAGACCTTTCTGATCACTGAATACTGAACGCTGAAGCGTGGAGCGCGTAAATGTCTCCGGAATTGGCGGCCATCGGCAAGCCGGTAAGCCAGACCGCGATATCCCCGGCGCTCAGCCAGTCAGGGTGAATCAGAACGTGGTGCTCACCGATGATGGCGTTGAAGCGATCATAGCCAAGTTCCGCACAACGCGAGATGCAGGCGAGCGCAACATCAGGTTGGATGGTCGTAAACTCGAACGAGAGTGCCGGAACAGGGTGCGTTAAGCCGGCAAGCACGTCGGCCTCCAGGCCCTCCACGTCAATCTTGACGAAGGCCGGCATGCCATGACGGGCGATCAGCGCATCGAGCGTCGTGATTGGTACCACGATGGTGCTTGTCCATTTTTCCTGGCTCCAGCCGGGAATGTCGCTTGCGGCCTGCACGAAGCGGCCTGAAGCCGTTGCGACGGTGGGATTGTCGATATTGAGCATGAGCTTGATGGTCCCGGTCCGTGCACCGGCTGCCACGGGTTCGATCGTCACGGCAGGGTCGAGGCAATAAAGAAGTCTCAGCGTCTTCACCAACGCCGGCTGCGGCTCGACCGCCAGCACGCGCGCGCCAAGGCGGCGGAACACAGCCACCCGATCCCCCACATGGGCGCCAATGTCGAAGACGAGATCGCCCGCTTGGACGAAGCGGCCATAAAGCCGATGCATGGCGTCCCTGCGCTCACGGTTACCGTAGTAAAGGCGCAATGACCGCACGACCCCCGGCAGTGCGCGCAATCCTTCGCGGGCAGTCAGTCCAAGGCGCGCGCTGTCATCCCGGGGCGCGGCCGAAGGCCGCGAACCCGGGATCCATAACCCCCGTCCGTGGTTATGGATTCCGGGTTCGCCGCTTCGCGGCGTCCCGGAATGACGACGACTGTATTGCCGCACGAGCTCAATCGCGGGCAACTTGAGCCTCTCTAGTTCGAGTGGGGGCGCCGTCTCCTCCGGCAAACGATCGATGCCCGCGGCGATCAGGGCGCGGCCAAGCGCTGGAGAAGCCGTCCCAACCGCGAACGGGATCGAGAGCAGCGGTCCCGCGGCGATGACGAACGCATAGGGAACCGCGGACGGCGCAAAAATCGCGAGCAGGAGAATGGGTGCCAGTCCAAGCAACGTCTGCGGCCACAAATGTCGCGCCGCGAGTGACCACGGCACCACATGATCGTTGCGCGCCTGCGCCGACCAGTCCGTCGTGCGGCCCAGGAGGAGGCGGACAAGAAATATTGTGTGGCTCGCCCACATGATTGGGGTGAGCAGGAGCACAAAGGCCATTGTGATGGCGAAGCTCGTGCTGAACCGGATTGCTCCGCCGAACAGATGCCGCAGCTCGCGCCGCGCAAGCACGTCGATCACGGTCGCAATGTTGGGCGCAAACCACATCGCAAGCACGAGCAGAAGGAGCGCAATGGCTGGGTCCGCGCTCATGAAATCGGCCGGCGCCGGCGCCATTGCCGTCGCTACAGCTCCGAGGAGCAACAAGGCGATCCAGGCCGGGGAGCCCAAGAACATGAGGATCGCGAGCGCGAGCTGATACCGGCTTACCGCGTGCAGCCCTGGTGCCGGCAGGAAATGCCAGTATTGCATATTGCCTTGGCACCAGCGCAGATCCCGGCGAATGAATTCCAAGAGCGTCGGCGGATTTTGCTCGAAGCTTGCGCCTTCCTGCGCCAGCACCCGCACCTCATAGCCTGCCTTGCGCATCAGGGCCGCTTCGATCTGGTCATGGCTTAGTACGTGCCCTTTCACCAGTGCACCATGATCAAGCACAGGGAGCTGGCAGCACGCGATAAAGGGTGCAAGCCGCATGATTGCATTGTGCCCCCAATAGGGCCCGCAGTCCCCCTGCCACCACGCGCTGCCGATCGTGTAGGAGCGCATGCTCAGCCGCATGCCGAATTGAAATATGCGCGCAAACGGGCTTGCTGACGGCATTCCAATCACGAGCGTTTGCAGAATGCCGATGCGTGGATCCATCTGCATCATGCGCACAAGCTTGAGCAGCAGATCGACGCCCATCGCGCTGTCGGCATCAAGCATCACCGCAAAATCGTGCAGCTCGCCCCAGCGTTCGCAGAACTCGCGGATGTTTCCGCCTTTGTAGCCGGTGTTGCTGGATCGACGGCGGTAGCGCAGTGGGACGCGGTCACGCCAGGTCTCGCTGAGACCGGCAAATCGCAGCTCCTCCACGCGGGCGATGTCGCGATCGCTTGTGTCGCTGAGCACGTAGACCTGAAAATGGCCGCCGAGCTGCGCGGCAGCGATGCCCTCCAGCATCGGTTCAAGCAGGCGCGCAACCTGTTCAGGTTGCTCATTGCGGATGCAGAGCAGAATGGCGGTCGAGGCGGTGATCGGCTCGTCACCCTGCACGCGACCCGCAATCGGGGTGACGGCTGCGACCGGATCGCGCGCAAAACACATGATCAGGAATCCGATGGTGGCGTTCCAGAACCCGATCACGAACCACGGCAGCGTCACCGCGAACAAAATAATGAGTACGAGATCGATTGCGCCGAAGCTGCCGGGGGAAAGGGCAACGACCCCGAGCCAGAGAAATCCCGCAGTCGTTGAGCCGACAAGCAAGAAGAAAAGTGCCGGGCGCCAAGCGGGCAGTGCGGCGGGCACAGCAAGCTCGTCGCAAAGGGAGCGTTCGGACATGGAAAAGGGGTCGTAGCCCGCATGAGCGAAGCGACATGCGGGTGGCGAGAGGGAACCCGGATATCGCTTCGCTCATCCGGGCTACGAGCAGGTTCTGCAGCGCTTTAAGCATATAGCTGCCCGTCCTGAAATCGCATAGAAAAAATCGATGCAGGCGACAGCGCTCTGGTACGTCAAGCCCGGCCACGCGGAGCTGCGCGAGGAGGAAATCGCCGCGCGCAAGGATCGCGAGGTTTCGGTACGCGCCGTGTTCGGAGCGATCAGCCGTGGGACCGAGCGCCTCGTTTACTGCGGCGGGGTGCCGGCAACGGAGTATGAGCGCATGCGTGGGCCCTACATGGCCGGGCAGTTTCCTTTTCCGGTCAAGTACGGCTACGCCATTGTCGGGCGGGTCGAAGCAGGGCCTGCCGATCTGCAAAACCGTCTCGTGTTCGCTCTGCATCCCCATCAGACCCTATTCAATGTTCCCGCCGCGGCTGTGTTTCCTGTTCCGGAGGATGTCCCGGCGGAGCGTGCCGTGCTGGCCGCCAACATGGAAACGGCACTTAACGCCGTCTGGGACGGCGCGCCGGGCCCGGCCGACCGAGTTGCCATTGTGGGCGGCGGAGTTGTTGGCCTACTCGTTGCTTATTTATGTGGCCGGCTGCCGGGAGCAGACGTGACCCTGGTCGATATCGTTGCCGGCCGCGCGGAGCTTGCGCGCGCGGTTGGTGCGCGCTTTGCAGTGCCCGATGCTGCGCCGCGCGATTGTGACCTCGTTTTCCATGCCAGCGGAAAAGGGGAGGGACTTCGCCTCGCCCTCACGCTGGCCGGAGAGGAAGCGAGCATTATCGAGCTGAGCTGGTATGGCAGCGCCGATATCTCCGTGCCGCTGGGTGAAGCCTTTCACAGCCGCCGGCTGCGGCTTGTTTCGAGTCAGGTCGGCAAAGTCGCGCCCTCGCGGCGTCCGCGCTGGACCCACGAACGTCGCCTCGCCGCGGCACTTGCGCTCCTCAAGGATCCGGCGCTCGACGCGCTGCTCGCGTCACCCGTTTGCTTCACG
>CATPCO010000574.1 GCA_955652925.1 uncultured Xanthobacteraceae bacterium
TGGGCCTCGCATACCAGTCAATCGGAGCCTATCAGTCGGACTGCGTGGTGGTCATGCGGGATTGGGCGAAGAATAACAGAGACACGCTCATACGCTATATAAAAGCCGTCGTGGAAGGACGCCGCTGGATACTTGCTCCAGTGAACAGAACGGAGGCCATTCAGCTGTTGTCCGACAAGACCAGGGTTTCGCTCGACAGTGCAGCAAAGACTTATGCGGCGGTCACCGATCCTATCAACGGATTTGTGAAAGACGCCAAACTCGACATGCAAGGCTTCAAAAACGTACTGAAATTGCGTGCGGAAATCGAAGGGCAGTGGGGAGGAAATCCGCCACAGCCCGAAAAATATATCGATCTCTCCTACTATGACGAGGCTCTTGCAAACATTTGATCAGCGTGACCGTCGCATAAGTGAAGAAAGGCACGCGCCAACGTCCCTTATCCGATCTCGATCACCATGTTGCCACCAGTATCGAGGTGACAATGCGCTCCGGGAGGGATGAGACAGGTCGCATCGTATTCCTCGATGATCAATGGACCCGCGCGCCGTGCTGTGAGATTGCTACGCCGCAGCACCGATGTTTCGATCCAGCCGAATGCGTCGCCGAAATAGGCTCTACGCGGCGGCAGCGGTGCGGGGCCGGATCGACTGGCGGTGACGCGCCCGGTCACGGTGCCATCCTGGCGCAAGCCCGAGCCAACGACCTGTATCGAGACGAGCTCCACCGGTTCATCCAGGCCCGCGCGATGGCCGTAGGTTTTCTCGTGCTCGACTCCGAAAGCCTCCTCAAGATAAGCGACCATCCTGGCATCGAACGATCCGGCCGGCACCGGCACGACCAGCTCGAAGGTCTGGCCTTTGTAATGCAATGCTGCGAAGCGGCGAACGTCGGCCTGCGCGCCAACAATCCCCTCGGCCGCAAGCTGGTCGATGGCTTGGCGCGACATCGCGCTCCAGGCGGCATCGATCTCCGCACCGTCGATCTTGCGCAACAGTCGCCGCAGGGTGCGCGAGTAGTGATGCTCGATGTTCGCGTAGAGCAGCCCGAAGGACGAAAACAGCCCGGGCGATGGCGGCACCACGATGCATCGGATACCAAGCGCCACCGCCATTCCGGCGGCAATCAGCGGACCGTTGCCGCCAAATGCGAACAGCGCGAACTCGCGCTGATCACGCCCACGCTCGGTCGATACAGCCCGGATCGCGCGGATCATGTTTGAGACGGCAACCTGGTGCGCCACGTAAGCAGCATTCTCCACGCTCATTCCAAGCGGCGCGGCGATCCGCTCGGCAAAGACGGCACGCGCTTTCTCAGCATTAAGCTTCAGCGCGCCACCCACCAGATAGAGGGAGTTGAGATATCCAAGTATCAGATTGGCGTCGGTGACGGTCGGAACCTCGCCGCCCTGATCGTAGCAGACCGGACCCGGCATGGCGCCCGCGCTCATCGGGCCGATGCACATTGCGCCGCCGGCATCGATCCATACGTACGAACCGCCACCGGCGCCCACTTCGGCCAAATCGATTGCCGGAAGCTTCAAGGCGTATCCCGCGCCGGTGAGCAGGCGCGAACCGATCATGATGCCGGCGCCGACTGCATATTCCTGCGCTCGGGTAAACTCGCCGCGTTCAACGATTGCTGCCTTGGCGGTGGTGCCGCCCATATCGAATGTGATGATCCGATCGAGACCCTTGGCGCGGGCCAGCGCCTGCGCGCCGATCACTCCGCCGGCCGGCCCCGACTCTATGATATTCATCGGCCGTTCGATCGCGGCCGCATCGCCGATCAGACCCCCATTCGATTGCATCAGCAGAAGGCGTGCATTGATGCCGCCGGCATCCAGCGCCGCTCGCATTGCGCGCAGATAGGTGCTGACGATGGGCATCACATAGGCATTGATCACCGTGGTGGACGTGCGCTCGTATTCCTTGATCTCGGGTAGCACCTCGCACGAAATGCTCAACGGCAGGTGGGGTGCTTTGCGGGTTATGATCTGCTTGATGGTCAATTCGTGCGCCGGATTGGCGAAGGAGTTGATCAGACACACCGCGAGCGCCTCGATGCCTTCGGCGAGCAGCTGGTCGACGACGTGCTCGGCGTCGGCCGGGTCGAGCGCGCGGACGACATTGCCGTTGTGATCGATACGCTCATCCACCACCCTGCGGAGATATCGCTCGACCAAGGGCGGCGGCTTGGTCCACGCGAGATCGTAGAGTCGCGGCATCCGCAGCGTTCGGATCTCCAGAACGTCGCGGAAGCCTTTGGTCGTGATCAGCCCGACGCGAGCGCCCTTGTTCTCGAGGATCGCGTTGGACGCCACCGTTGTACCGTGACGGATCTCCTCGATGGCAGCAGCGCTGCGCTCGCTCTCGCGGAAAACTTCCGCAATGCCATCGACTATGGCGCGGGCGTAGTTGTCGCTTCTGGAGAGGACCTTCCTGGTGTGGATCGAGCCATCGGAGCCGAGCACCACGATGTCGGTGAACGTGCCTCCGATGTCGACGCCGGCGCGGTAGGTGACAGCCATCGCCTACTCGGCGGCGCGATCCAACAAGGCCGGATCATGGCGTTGCACCTTCGGCGGCCTATCCCAGTCACGGGCAACGCGAATTCGATCGCGGCGCACGCGAGTCGCGGCCGCATCGATCTTCCAGCTGGCAGTGTCGATGATAACCCCATAGTCGGCCTCGGCCTTGGCCGGTGACAGCAGTTGATTGCGCACATCGCGCAGCACCGCCTCCGGATCGCGCTCCAGCGGATCGCCGAATCCCCCGCCGCCCGCGAGCACATGGCGGAACACGTCGCCACGGCGTATCGTCATGGTGAGCTTCGAAGGAAGCAGCCGACCGTCAGCATCGGGGTTGAGATAGTTCTCCGATGGCCCACCGGGGCTGCCGCCATAAAGACCGAACGGGCGGTGATCGCGCCGGTCGGAGCGCACCTGCAGCACGCCTTCGTGTTCCAGGAACTGATAGTCGCGCTGAAACGGCACGCCGCCGCGGAATTTTCCTGCACCCGCCTTGTCGGCGACAAACTCGTAGGAGAGCAGTCGTATCGGCAACTCGGCCTCAGTCACCTCAATCGATTGCGAGGCCATGTTGGCAAACATATGCGAATTGCCGTCGAGGCCGTCCGCCCATGGCCGGGCGCCCCACGCGCCGCAGGTGAAATCGACATAGATGAACGGCTTGCGCTCGGGGTCATAGCCACCGATCGAGATGCCGGTATTGCCGCCATCACCCGCTGCCGTCACCCGGTCGGGCAACATCATCGCCAGCGCGCCGAACATGCAATCGACCATGCGAAAGCCGGTCAAGCCGCGCGCCGCACAGGCGGCCGGCAGCACGGCGTTGCCGATCGTGCCCGGTGGGCAGATGACCTCGATTGCGCGGAACACGCCCTCGTTGCTCGGAATGGCCTGCGGCAGCACGGAACGAACCGCGCAGTAAGACGCGGCCTTGGTAAACGACAGCGTGCTGTTGATCGCGCCTTTGACCTGCGGGCTGGTGCCGGTCCAATCGACCTGCATGGCGCTGCCTGTCTTGCGCAGAGTGACAAACAGCCGAATCGGCCTGCCGTAGTCGATACCGTCATCGTCGATGAAATCTTCGAAGCTCCATTGCCCGTCGGGAAGCTCGGCAAGCGCGGCGCGGGTAAGCCGCTCCGCATGATCGAGCACCTCGTTCATCAAGCTTTTGGTGCGTGCGCCGCCGTATTTGGTCACCGCCTCGGCAAATTGCTTTTCCGCAATGTGACAGGCAGCAAGTTGGGCGCGCAGATCACCGAACACTTGAACCGGCACGCGGACATTTTTCTCGATGAACGTCATGATGGTCTTATTGATCGTGCCGGATTCGTAAAGCTTCATCGGCGCGATGCGCAGACCCTCCGCGTAGATCTCCGTGTAGTCGGAGGCGTTGGAGCCGGCGACCCGTCCGCCGACATCGCAGTGATGGCAGCACGTGCAGGCAAAGGCGAGACGTTTACCGTCGTGATAAAGCGGCTTGAATATAAAGATGTCCGGCAAATGCATGCCGCCATCGAACGGATCGTTCATGATAAAGACATCGCCCGGCGCCATATCATCGCCAAAGTGCCGCATGATCGAGGCCAGCGCAGTTGGCACCGATCCCAGATGGGCGGGAAGCGTCAATCCCTGCGCGACGAGCTTGCCGCCGGCATCGGCAAGGCCGGTTGAATAGTCCATGTTATCCTTGAGCACGCACGAGTAGGTTGTGCGGAAAATCGTCAACGCCATTTCATCGGCGATTGAGAAGATCGCGTTCTTGAAGATCTCGAAGGTGATCGGATCGAATTTTTCGGCCAAGGGACCTCCGGCTTCAGCAATTTAGTCCGAACAGTTGCGCCACGTTGCCGCCGAGCACGGCCTCCTTCTCGGCGGATGACAGGAACGTGCAATAGCGGCGCACATAATCCAGGCTCTGACGATAGGTGCAAAAGCGCTCGACATTCGGCATGTCAGATCCCCAAACGAGCTTTGCCGCACCGAACAGCTCGCACATGTGGCGGATAAGCTCCTGAGCCTCGGGATAAGGATAATCCCATACGCCGCCCCAGGTGATGGGGAACATGATCTCGATCAGCAGATTCTCGCGGCGGTAGGCGGCCAGCACCTCGGGGGGAAAGTCCCAGCGGCCTGCGTGCGCAAAATGCACCACCGGCGGACCCATCACCAGCACGAAGCGCAGCATGCGATAGCGCTGCATGAGCCGGTCGAACGCCATGAGATTGCCGATGTAGCTCGCGCGGCCGTAATGAGGCGTTGCTGAAAGCTCCACGAAAACCGGCAGCCCGAATGCGGCGATGTTATCCCAAAACGGCGCAAACGCCGGGTGATCGAGGTTGCGCTCGTAGCCGTGGCGGGAAAAATCGTGTGAATAGTAAAGCCCCTTCAGGCGGAGAAGCCTGTGGGCGCGGTCGAGTTCAGCGAGAACCTCCCCGCGATCAGCGATCGCCTCATCGATGTGCAGCAGACCCGTGAATCTCTCCGGATGCTGGTTCTGAGCGAACGCGTTGTAGTCATTCATCGCGCCGTAACTGCCGCCCGCCTGCAGGATGCAGTGATCGACCCCCGCATAGGTCATCTGCGCGATCATAAAGGCGGGCGGCGACTCGATTCGCTGCATGCCAACCGGCATGTACTGGATCGCGTATTCCTCCCCCTCGTGGGTGAACTCGAGCCGGCCGTAGGGACCGACCCGAAAATCGACATCGGCGAGCCCCGCCCAGGTGTTGTCGCCCGGGCGGAACAGCATGGTGGGTTTCACCTCGTTGCCGTCGCGCAGGCGAAATGTCTTGGCGGCCGGACGCGTCAAGTTCTTCTGGATGTATTTGAGGTGAATATCAACGGAGGGATGCCCGCATGGGCCATGCCAATTCTCAAAGACGTGGGCGTGGCAGTCGATGATCATCGCGAACGCGCGCTCACAAGAGCCGAACGGCTTCACCGCCAGTGACCGAGGCAAGAACCCCCCACCCTTCCCTCCCCCGCAAGCGGGGGAGGGATAAAGGGTGGGGCGGTCAGGACGCGGGGATCAGGCGGCGCCAAGTTTTTCCATATGGTGCTTGAAAAGCCGCTCGATTTCACCGTTCACCACCAGATAGGTGCACCAGAAATCCAGGAACTGCTTCCACTCGGCATCACCGTAGCGGATCACCCAGGTGTTTGGCCTGCGGTCGAGCGGGTGGGCGGGGTCGACCACAGCCGCCCAGCTCTCGTTGCGTTTGGCAAACAGCAGCACGTCGCTGTCGCCGCTGATCCAGGCATCGGCGCGCTTTGCGCGAACCGGCTCGGCCCCGAGCGTGATCTGCCCGCTCGTGGTGATTACTTTCGGCCCTTTGGGCAGCAGGAGCGGGATACGTGGCTCCTCACTGGCGCCGGTCGTCACCGAGATGGTGACGTTCGGGTCGTTGAGGTCGGCCACCGTCTTGAAGCGCCCGACATTGTCCTTGTGAATCAGAAAGAGGACGCCCTTTGAATAGAGCGGACCCACATAGCTCACCACCAGGCCGCGCTGCACCAGGTAAACGAGCGAAGATCCGAACAGGTCGTAATCGCCGCGGCGCAGGCCGACGGTTGAGTTGCCAAAGGTGACCTCCTTCCACGCGACCTTAATCTGGAGCTCCTTGGCAAGCATGTCGACTACATCCTTGTAGATGCCGCCAAGCTCGCCGCTCTTCGCATCCTTGTAGAACCACGGTCCGGTTTGGGCGTAGCCGACATTGATCACACCCTCCCGGCGAATCTTTGCGAGCACCGAATCCTCTCGGATATTGGTCTCCAGTATCTGCGCCAGCGCCGCGCCCGGCGCCACCGCGCCTGCAAGTGCGCCCGAGGCCGTGCCGAGCATTGCCGTCTTCAGGAAATCGCGCTTGCCCGCGCTCACGTCGTCAGTCATGGAAGGCTCCTTCACCAGGGTCTTGCAGGTGGCGGGTTCATGGGTTTGCCCACGGCCGTTTCGTCGCTACCATATTGGACGACGATTTGTCCTGTCCACGGCATGCCCGTCAACGGCGCTCGATCATGAGCACAATTCCGCGCATTCGCGTTGCTGACGTCCACAAGCGTTTCGGGCCGCTGGAGGTTCTGCGCGGCGTCTCCTTCGACGTGTACGGCGGCAATGTGGTGAGCGTGATCGGCGCCAGCGGATCCGGCAAGAGCACGCTGCTGCGTTGCGTAAATTATCTCGAGCCGCCGAATTCCGGCGAAGTCTACCTCGAGGGCGTGCCGCTGGGTTCGCGGCTTGACTCCGGGGGACGGCGCCGGCCGCGGTCGCTTGCCGAGATCAATCGCATGCGTCGTGAGCTTGGGGTGGTGTTCCAGCAGTACAATCTGTGGCCGCATATGACGGTGCTGGGGAATGTGGTCGAGGCACCGATCCGGGTGCGCAAGCTGCCGCGCAGCGAGGCGCTGGCAATAGGCGAAGAATGCCTGCGGCGCGTGCAGCTGATCGATAAAGCCGCAGAATACCCAGCGCGCCTGTCCGGCGGCCAGCAACAGCGGGCCGCGATCGCGCGTGCGCTCGCGATGCGGCCGAAGGCCATCCTGTTCGACGAGCCGACCTCATCGCTCGATCCCGAGCTGACTGACGAGGTGCTGGGCGTCATGCGCAAGCTCGCCGCCGACGGCACGACAATGATCGTGGTGACGCACGAAATGGCGTTCGCCCGCGAAGTCTCGGACCGGGTCATTTTCCTGCATGACGGCCTAATCGCGGAGGAGGGCTCGCCCAGCGACTTATTCGGGGCGGCAAAATCCGAGCGGCTGCGCAAATTCCTGATGAAATATCGCAACTAGAGTAGGGTAGGCAAAGGCGCGCGAGATGATTTTCAGCGAAGCTGCTGTAGGGTGCGCAAAGGCGCGCGCTGAAGATGACGCAACCTCACGCGGGCTTGACTGCAGCGCGGCGTGCGCACGCGTGGGCACGGCGCGCACGCAGTCAAGCTTGCGCAGACTGCGTAAACTTGTCTGCGATGCGCGCCTTTGCCCACCCTACAGTCCTGATGAAATATCGCAATTAATTTAGTTGGCTGCGGGTGACTGATAATCTCAAGCAGGCGCTCGATCTCTCGCTGTTCTGGGAGTATCGCGCCATCCTGCTGCAGGGGCTCGTCTCCAACGCTCTCGTATTCCTGTGCGCCGCTGTGCTCGCGTTGTCGATGGGGGTCGGCGCTGCTCTCATGCGCGTGCACCGTTTTTTTCCATTCCGCCTGATCGGTATGCTCTATGTAGAGGCGTTTCGCAATGCGCCCGACTACATCATGCTGGTGTGGGTGCATTTCGTCCTGCCGCTGCTGATTGGCATCCTGATCAGGCGGCGGGTCGAGCTGCATCCCTTCATGTCGGCGGTCATCGCGCTTGGCCTCGTCTACAGCGGCTATTTCGCCGAGACTTTTCGCGCGGGCATGCAGGCGATCCCGCGCGGCAATCTCGACGCGGCGCATGCGTTTGGCATGTCCGAAGGGCTCATACTGTGGCGCATTATCCTGCCGCAAGTTGTTCGCCGCATGTTGCCCGAGGCGCTCAACCAGTTCGTCTCATTGTTTAAGGCAACGACCATCGTGTCGCTGATTGCGGTGCCGGATCTTATGTACGCAGTGTCGATGGTCACCCAGCAGGAGATGCGGCCTCTGCCGCTCTATACCGGGGCGGCTATCACGTATTTTCTGCTCATCTTCCTGCTCGCAAGCGGTGTACGCGGTTTCAGCGAACGCTGGCGCCGCAAGATCCTGGCCTGACAATGGGCAACTGGGAGCGTCTGGTCTGGAACCAACGCGACGCGCTCATCGCAGGCTTCGCCGTGACGGTCGAGGTCTGCGTTATCGCCTTCCTGGCGGCGATCGTTGGCGGCATCACGCTGTGCCTACTGCGGCTTTACGTTCCGCCGCTGCGCCCGATCGCCATCGTGCTCATCGAATTCTTTCGCGACACGCCGATTTTCGTGCAGCTGATGTGGGTGAGCTATGTGTGGCCGGAACTGTTTGGTTTTCCGGGCAGCTTCTTCGCTGCCGGATGGATCGCGCTCGCTCTCCAGTCGAGCGGCTATCTGGCCGAGACCTTTCGCACCGGCATTGAAGGTGTGCCGCGTGGCCAGCACGAGGCCGCGTTCTCGGCAGGTATGTCACCGACCCAGACATTCGCACGCATCGTCATGCCTCAAGTCCTGCTGGCAAGCGCGCCATCGATCGTCAACCAGTTCACTGTGATCGTGAAATCGTCCACTCTCGTTTCGGTGATCACGGTCCCCGACCTCATGTCGGAGTCACAACGGCTGGTGAACATCTGGTACGAGCCTATCGAGATCTTAACCGCCACCGCGGCGATCTACATCCTGTTCGTGTTCCTGATCTCCGCTGCCGGCAAGCGGCTCGCCGACTATCTCCGCCGCCGCTACGGGCTTACGGCATCATCCTGATGTCTCTTCGATTGCCGATGACATCATCGCTTCCGAGCCAATCGGGCCGTAGGATCGGCCGCTCACCAGACGATGAGATCACGGGGGAACTTGTTGTGTGCCGATTTTGTTGCAAAAGTCCCAAAATACCAGGGTAACTGTCCTCACA
>CATPCO010000575.1 GCA_955652925.1 uncultured Xanthobacteraceae bacterium
TCAGGACCAGCACGGATTATGTGGAGGTCTATTCACCAGCCGCGCCGACGCGTTAAAATTTGCAATGTTCGAGAACGGCCATCGTCCGCAGGCGGTCATCATGGTTCCGGGCGTTCTCGAGCTCGACATGAGCGCTCGCCCACAACAGCCATTTCGAACGGCCGGCACGAACCCGACGGTACGCCGCGCTGCCTAGCCGATGCCGGGGTTCATTGTACAATGAGAGCCATCCCATGACTCAATCTCGTTCGGAGCTCGCGAGCGGGCAGATCGCCGATTCCATGCTTGAGCTCGCCCGTTGCTCCAAACGGCATCGCATCCTCGTCTCGGGTTCGCACTCGCCGCAAGTAATGAAAGGATTGCATCGGCGTGGCTACTATCGGGTCGATACGACCGCGAGCTGCGGCCTTCCGCGCGGCCAATACCATGTCGCTCTTGTCAACTGGCACGGCCACTCGGTGAAAGCGCTTGCAGCGACCTTGCAATGGCTCGTGCATTTTCTTGCGTCCTCGGCCGTTTTGGTCGTCTGGGTCGACGGCCGGGAAGCCGCGTGCAATCGACTGCTGCAATCGATGCTGGAACGATTTGGTTTTCAGGTCGAAGTCGGGACCCGCCGCGCGGATGGGATCGGAATTCTAGCGTGTCGCCGAGATTGCGCGGCAACAGCTATGGCTGCCTGACCGCATTCCCGTTGCAAGCTCCGCCTGTCTTGGAAAATCCTGGCCTCGCTCGGATCATGCAGATTGGCCCTGCTTACCGGCCGAAGGAGCCAGTCTGGGAATGCTTCTCACGCCACTTTGGACCGGGGCCGCGCATGTAATAGAGCTCGGGGTGGTATTGCCGTTGTGCAATGATCGCTCGGCAGGAATTCACCACAGCCGCCCAGGCTTCCGTTAAGGCAGCGGCAAAAGGGGAAGTCTTCGAAAATCGCTGTGCCATCGCATTTCACCTCGCCCTAAATTAAATCTGCAAGGCATAAGAATTCGAGATGGCCTTATCTCCCTCGATATAAGTAGAGCATAAGTCCCGCATCGATTGGCTCGCGATTACCCGATGCTCGCAGGCTTTTATGCCGCTCTTATGACGACGTGTTCTCCTCTGTCTCGATCAAAGCTCTCTGATCATCAACTGGAGACGAACAGGACCGCACGGTCGGAATGTTCGAGAACAGCGGCCGCGACCTTGCGTGCGCTATCTGCTGGGCGACGGCGTCTGGCCTTCCGATTGTCTGCCCATGTCTTCCAGGAGACCACGCATGGCATCGAGCTCCGCGCCGAAACCGGCCCAGTCTCCGGATTTCAGGCGCTCGATCGCCGTATTATAAAGCTCGAGTGCCTTGCGCGCCTGTTCCGCGGCGGCGCCTGCAAGCGGCAATGTGCTCGGGGAGCCGGCTGCTGCCGATTCGGCGCCGCCCTCCGGAAACAGCGCCAACAACGCCGCTGCGAGCGTCTCTTTCATCACGACCTGATCGCCATAGGCTGCGATCACCCGTTTGAGCTCCGGCAACTGTCCCTGCTCTGCCCGCAGATAGAGCGGCGATACATAGAGGATCGAGTTCTCGATCGGGATGACCAGTATGTTGCCGCGAATCACGCGCGATCCCAGCTGGTTCCAGAGCGAAAGCTGCTGCGAAATGTCCGTATTCTGATTGATGCGTGCCTCGATCTGAAACGGTCCGTAGACGAGCTTGTCCTTGGGGAACTCGTAGACAATCAGCTTTCCGTAGTCCGGCGGATCGCAGCGCGCTGCGAGCCATGCGATCATATTCTGTCGCTGGGTTGGCACCATTGGCAGCATGAGAAAGAATTCGGCCTTCGATTCGCCGGGCAGGCGCATGATGATGTAGTAGGGCACCATCACCGCGTTCTCCCCGCCCTCCGGCTGGCGCGGGAATTGCCAGAGGTCTTCGCGATTGTAGAACACCTCCGGGCTGTCCATGTGGTAGGCGCGATACATCTGCGCCTGAATGCGAAACAGGTCCTCCGGGTAGCGAATGTGCTTCTGCAGATCCGCCGGCATCGCCTGCAGCGGCTTGAATATCCCGGGAAAAATCCGCTGGTAGGTTGCCGCGATCGGGTCTGATACATCCATCAAATAGAAGTCAACAGTTCCGTTATAACTGTCGACGACAACCTTCACCGAATTGCGAATGTAATTGAGACCGCCCCGTTGAACGGGCTGCGCATACGGAAAATAGCTGCTGCTCGTATAGGCGTCCTGGACCCAGAACAGTCTTCCCTCGCTGACTACCAGATACGGGTCATGGTCGAGGCTCAGAAACGGCGCAATCGCGCCTACGCGCTTCTGAATATTGCGGCGGATCATGATCCGGCTCGCGTCGGTGATGTAGCTTGAGAGCAGCAGGTTCACGTCGCTGAAGTACCAGGCAAACAGAGCTTTTCGCGCAAGCCCGCCGACCGCAACACCGCCCGTCCCGTTGTAGAGCGCATAAATGTTGTCTTTGCCCTTGGGATAGTCGAATTCCGGCGTGCTCGCCTTGACGACGACGTAGCTGTCGGTTTCCTCGCCGTAGTAGATGCGCGGCTCGCTGATCTCGGGGCCGCCGGACGCAACCGGGGGAATATCGCGCAGATAGAAAACCGGCAGCCCCTCCGCGCTCTTGCGCGTGACCGGACTCATCACCACGCCGTTGCCATGGGTGAACAGCAGGTGATTATTCACCCAGGTCTGAGCATTGGAGGGAAGCAGGGAAGATTTCAGCTCGCGCGCCGACAGCATCACGGCCTGGTACGTACCATCGAGCCAATACCGATCGATGTCCACGTCGTGAAACTTGTAGTAAGTCCTGATCTCCTGCATTTGACTGTAAGTGTCCATCAGCGGCTGCCAGTCCCACAGCCGGACGTTGTCAATCGTGACTTTGTTGGCCGCCAGCGTCTTTGCGGTGAGGCTTTGTTCCGCCGGGAACGCGTCGACCGCTACCTGATGAAGGTTATAGGCGAGCTGCGTCGAGGCGATGTTGCGCTGGATGTATGGGCGTTCCAGCTGCAGTTCGTTGGGTTTGACGTAGACGCGCTGGATAACCGCAGGAACTATTTCCGACAGCAGAAGGGAGCTTCCAAATAGAATAGCCGCTGCGGCCGCGGGAAGCTTGTAGGTTCGGAATCTTGCGTTCGCCCAGCAGCCGAACGCGACGAGGACAGCAACCCCGATCAGCACCCAAAGGACCGGCAGTTCAACGTGGATATCGGTGTAGCCGGCACCCACAACCACGCCGTTATCGCCATAGAGCAGCAGATAGCGGTCGAGACCGTAGGACCAGGCCTTCACCGCAAAGAACAGGCCGAGCAGCACCGAGCCATGGGCGATCGCGGCTGGCGAGACCGATCGGCGCTGGGCGTGATATTCGATATCGCCCCTGATCCAGTACACCACTCCCGCGAGCAGCGCGCTCAAAAAGAGCGTCCACAGCAGCCAGTTCTTGATAGCCAGATAGGCGGGCAGCGAAAACAAATAGAAACCGATGTCCCGGCCGAAAAGCGGATCGCTTGCGCCAAACGGTGCTTGATGGAGGTAACGCAGGAACACTCCCCAATTGTGAATCTCTCCCCAGCCGACAAGCATGGCGAGAACAATCGCGCCGCCGTAAATAACAGCAGGCCAAGGCAACCGATGGCGCATGGCGTCCAGAACGTCCGGCAATGTGACGGCGCCTGCGCTTGTCCACTCGAAATCAGTCCGGCGATGGAACCCCGCACTTTGCGCTAGACCAAGCGCGACCCATCCATTCACCCAAAGGATGCTTGCGGTCGCCGTGAAAACCACCACGAAGACGACGCCCTTTGCGACGATAATGGTCCAGAAGACGTGCAAGTACCCGATGGCTGAGAACCAGAGCCAATCGACCACAAAGCTTGCCATGCTTCCCAGCACAATGAGGCACCCCACCACAAGGACGATGGCGATCAGGAGCGCCACCGCAGTGCCTCGCCTTAACGGGCGCCGGCTGATCAGGAGTGTCATGGCTTCATCTTAGCTCGCGGCTCCGCCGCCTGAGAAGGTTCAGGACCAGCCGGAGCCAACGGCTTGAACAACGATATTGTCAACGACGCTTCGGACGCCAGGCGTGAGTTCCGCAACAAGCCGGGCCGCTTTCTTCTCCTCGCTCGAGTGAACGAGCCCCCACAGATCGACGCTACCGTCCTGAACGGTGACGGTAAGCATGGTCGGGCGCCACTTCTCGGCAGCCAGCCGGGCAATCACCTTCCTTCGCAGCTCCGCATCACCTTCGCTTGCGAGCGAAGGGAGCTTCTTGGTGGCACTGGCCAAGGCCTGCAGAATGTTGGCGCGGCTCACAATGCCGACGATCTTGCCGCCCTCCATGATGGGAACGCGCTTGATCCGGTTGCGCTCCAACAGCGCCGCTATATCGCCCAGGGGGGTATCGGGGCTCGCGGTTACGACATTGCGACTCATCACGTCTACCACCTTGCGGGAGTGCGATTTGACGTACTCGCTAGCGAGCGATCGTTCGCTCGAAATCAATTCCAGCCACCAGGAAGGGGGCTTCGCCGTGCCAGTCTCCGGGCGCCGCATGAGATCGCCTTCGCTTACGATCCCGACAAGTTCGCCCTTCTCCCCGAGCACGGGCGCGCCGCTGATATGATTGTTCAGCAGGATGGCAGCGGTTTCTCCAATCGTGGCAGTGATCGGGACCGTAATCACGTTGGAGACCATTACGTCGCTGGCTTTCATGGAGCATCCTCCTCGAGTTTCCGAAAACTATTTATCTTTTCTAACCGCACCGCCTGGAGCAGCAACACCAATGCAATCTGCAGCCATGAGTGTACTGTCATCGATCTTCACTGACCAGATCAGAACCGCTTGGGATGAATGACTGACATTGACGTAGATCAAACTCGTTCCTACGTCCGGCGGGACGTTTTATTGGTTGCTTGTAAGACCGATACGGCTCGCTTCTCTGGTCCGCGGAACGCATGCGAGGTTTGTCAGAGTGTGGCCGCTGCAATGTGCCACTCGATGCTTCCGGCAGGCCAAGCTGAGACTTGATCGCCTCAGCTGCGGAGACTTGACCGCCTCAGCTGGTGAGCGCGGCCAGAATGAACAGCCCAGCGCCGATCAGGAGAGCAAGCCCTATGCCGCCGAGGATCGAGAGAGCACGATGTGCGCGATGAGCAGATTTGGTTTTGGCGGCGGCAGTGTGCGCCGCAGCGATATTCATCCAGAAGTTACTCATCTCGCTTTACCTCAATACAGGCCGTGTTTGTTCCCAATCTAATGGGCGAAAGATAGGAATTCTATGTGAAACAGGTGCCCGCGCTACAGAGATAGAGTATACGAGCATGCCTGAAACCGGAGGCCATAAAGAAAAGAGTCTGAAAAAGACTCTCGGGCATAGGAATTTCATAAAACGATTACGACTTCTGGGAACTCGGGCTTTTATACCGTTCCAATAACAACGGTCCGTTTGCCGCCTCGAAATTTTATGCCCTCAGGCGACATATTCGTGCAGTCGCAATGGATCGGCTCTCGCCGTCGATGGCCGGCGAGGATGGTTTCCACCCGATCACCGGAAGGCCGAACGGATTGCCGCAAAATTGCACACAACGCCACGCCGGCCGGTCAGCGCAATACCCGTGTGGCATGAGTTTTGCGACGACGGGCCGATGATCGTTATGGGGCCTCGGTACCGGAGTCCCGGATTCAAGGGCTGGCTGATGAGAAGGTCGGCCAAGATGCAGCGCCTAATGGGATGCCCAGCAGCAATGTTGCTGGCCGCAGCGCTCGCCCTCGCTGGCATCATTGCTCGCACCGCCCATGCCGAGGATGCTGACATCAGCAGCCGGCGCAGCGCTGAACGGACGAACTTCTCCAATGACGAGATCACGGATGGCTTCTTCAAGATCGCGTTCGGGGCGGAGCTGCAGCTCGGCAAACGGGTGGAGCGCATCCGCAAATTTGACGGACCGGTGCGGGTTTTTGTCTTCGACGAAGGCGAGCCCAAACGCACGGCCGAGATCGCAGAGATCATTGCCGATATTCGCGCGCGGGTGAACCACCTCGACCTCGCGCTGACCGGCGACGTGCGGACCGCCAACCTCGTCGTAATACTTGTCCGCAAGCACAGTCTGAAGAGCACAATCCAATCCCTCTATGGGCCGAAGCGTGCAAAGCAGATTGTGCGATCGCTCGACCCGCAGTGCCTCTCAAGCTTCGGCAAGGATCAACACTATCGCATCAGCCACGCCGAGGTCATTCTTCCGGCTGATGCGGGTGACTTCACCTTTCACGACTGCGCCTATGAAGAGCTGCTGCAGGCGTTGGGGCCGATCAACGATGATCGCTCGGTGCCCTGGACAATGTTCAATGATGACGTGCAGATGGGTTTTTTCGACGTCTACGATCAGTATCTGCTCAATATCCTTTACGATCCGCGGATCCGGCCGGGCATGACGAAGCAGGAGGTCGCCGGGCAGCTGCCGGAAGTCCTGCCCACGGTGCGGGAGTGGGTGGCCAGGACCAATTCGCTGCCGCAGCCGCACGATGGCGCCAATGCCGACGACAGGGCGCAATGCGACTGCCCCGGGTCAGGCCGGGACAATCCGATCGTTGCGCGTTAGCGGGTCGGCGACCCGCTTGAGCTCATCGCCGGCGCTGATTGTTGCTCGAAGAATATTCCGAGCTGCCCTGGAAGCGGCGAGTGCGCAACCAGCTCGCATAGCTGGAAGAGCTCGCCGCGCTGTACTTCGTGGGTGCACTGGCCGAAGCCCCAGCTTGGGCACGGTTGGAAAGGAGCAACCCCGCCGACACGATGACGGCGGTCGCGGCGGCGGCAACCATGGTCTTGTACATTGATCCTCCTGGCTCGCAGGCCTGAACGAGCGAGGTTTCGACGTTTCCGTGGTTCGCGGGGTCTTTTGGCCCCGGCGGCGAATAACATGAGCCCGAATCCAGCCAAGCGCAAGAATTAATCAATGCCGCCAAAATGACAGCAA
>CATPCO010000576.1 GCA_955652925.1 uncultured Xanthobacteraceae bacterium
AATTGCAGTAACGGATCTGCCGGCGGACCTGGCCGGCGTGTGGCAGATCGTCGATCTCGCATCCGGACGAGACCACGTCCTGTTGCGCGTGACCGTCCCGCGCACCCATGAGGAAGCCCACGTCACCTTCTCGAAGGAGGGATTGACGCGGCTGCGCAGCGGCCTGGCCAAGGCTGGCCTTGAACCGCGTTTCTTCCCGTGGCCGCCCGAACGCGACCCGGAGCGGTCTCCCTATCGCGGCCTCAAGCCGATCGAGGCGGAAGATGCCGGCATTTTCTTTGGCCGCGATGCCCCGATCGTGGAGGCGCTGGATAGCATGCGTGGGCTGCGCGACGGCGCGGCGCCCCGGTTGCTTGTCATTTTGGGCGCTTCGGGCGCCGGCAAGTCATCGTTTCTGCGCGCCGGGCTCATGCCGCGGTTGGTTCGCGACGACCGCAATTTTCTTCCGCTGCCCGTGATCCGTCCGGAAGCTGCTGCCATCAGCGGCGAAACCGGCCTCTTGCGCGCGGTCGAGACTGCGCTCGCGGCGGCGGGGTTGCGGCAATCGCGCGCCGAGATTCGAGATGCGAACCAACGCGGCGCCGAGGGACTAAGACCGCTGCTCGCGCAACTGGTCGATCGTGCATTTGCCGCCACGCTGGCCGGCGAGAATGACGGCAAACGGCCGGCCGTCGTGCTCGCAATCGATCAGGCCGAAGAATTATTTCTCGGCGAAGGAGCCAGAGAAGGACTGGAGTTGCTCGAACTCATTGCCGATCTCACCAGCGAGGATCGGCCTGCTGTCGTCGCAATGTTCACGATTCGCTCGGATTCCTACGACCGGCTGGAGACCGCGAAGGCGTTTGAAGGGCTTCGCCAGCAGACATTGCCGTTGTTGCCGATGCCGCGCGGCTCCTATCAGACGGTGATCGAGGGACCAGCAGCACGATTACGCGATACCAGCCGCGCCTTCACCGTCGAGCCGCAACTCACGCAACGCTTGCTCGAGGATATTGAAAAGGGGGGAGGCAGCGATGCGCTGCCGCTGCTGGCGTTCACACTGGAGCAGCTTTATCTCGACTATGGCGGAAGCGGCGCAATCAAAGTCGCCGATTACGAAAGGTTCGGTGGCATTCGCGGCGCGATCGAAGCGGCGGTCGAACGCGCTCTCAAGGCCGCCGATTACAACGAGGCCATCCCGCGCGACCGCGATGCGCGGCTCGCCTTGTTGCGGCGCGGCTTGATACCCTGGCTTGCCGGTATCGATCCCGACAGCGCAAGCCCGCGCCGCCGCGTTGCACGCCTTGCAGACATTCCGCATGAGGCGGCACCGCTGGTGGGGCTGCTGGTGGAGCAACGCCTGCTGACCACCGACCGGATCAAGGTGCGCGAGGGGGATCAGGAAAAAAGCGAGATTACCATCGAGCCGGCGCACGAGGCGCTGCTGCGGCAATGGGGGCTCCTGCGCGGTTGGCTGGAAGAGGATTTCGCGGCGCTTACCACGCTTGAAGGCGTAAAACGCGCGGCGCGTGACTGGGATGCCAATGGCCGCCGCGCGGAGTGGCTCAATCACAGCGGCACCCGGCTGGAGGACGCGCAAAGCCTCGCAGCGCGAGACGACCTCACCGGCGACCTGTCAAGCATCGGCCGTGACTACCTGTCTTGCTGTGCGGAACGCGAGGAGCGCGAGCAGCGTGAGCGTCGTGAACGGCTCGAACGCGAGCGCGCGGAGCAGGAGCGGCAACTGCGGGATGCACAGTCGCTCGCAGCCGCCAATCGGCGCACGGCACAGCGCACCGGGATCGGACTTGTGGCTGCGCTCGTCCTGGCCGTCCTCGCCGGTTGGCAATGGTGGCTGGTTCAGCAGGCGGCCCAGCAGACGAAGCAGCAGCGTGACCGCGCGGAACACGCTCTTACGCTTGCCACCGACACGGCCAATAGTCTCATCTTCAATCTTGCGCAGAAATTCAGAAATGCCGCCGGCGTACCCGCGGCGCTCGTGAAGGAAATGCTCGACCAGGCACGCGCACTGCAAGACCAGCTCATTGGCGCGGGCGAGGCCAACGCGCAGCTCCGCCGCAGCCAAAGCGTAGCGTTGACCGAGTCGGCACGGACGCTGCTCACGTTGGGCGACACCGAGGGAGCCTTTACCGCGTTGAAACAAGCGCAAAGCATCAACCAGAGCCTGCTCGTAAACGAGCCAAACAATGCTCTATGGCTGCGTGATCTGTCTATCGACCACTATCAATTGGGCCGTGTGCTGTTCGCTCAAGGCAAGCTCGATGACGCGCTCGCTGCCTACAGGCAAAGCGTTGCGATCAGCAAGATGCTGCTTGCGAAAGATGAGAATCATATACCCGCGCTGATCGATCAGGGGTATGCCGATTTGATGATCGGCGACGCGCTGATGGCGCAAGGCAGGTCCGGCGACGCCCTGAGCGCTTACGAGGAGAGCCTTGCCACTCGCAGAGTGCTGATCACGAAGGACGCCAGCAACGAAAGAAAAAACGACCTCGCGGCGAGCCATGAGAGGATTGGTGATGTTCTCAAGGCGCAAGGCAGGCTTGATGACGCGCTTGCGGCCTATCGCGAAGAGCTTGCCATCGACAAAATACTGGTCGAAAGCGACCGCCAGAGTACCTGGTTTTTGCGCGATCTCGGCGTCGCCCATTTCAGAATCGGCGATGTGCTTTTAGCGCAAGGCAAGCTCGGCGAAGCGCTTGCTGCCTTCCGGGAGAGCCATGCCATCCGCACCGCGCTGGCCGCCAAGGACGTGAGCAATACGCTGTGGCAGTTCGACCGCTCGTTCAGCGCTGTGAGGGTTGGGGAGGTGCTCAAAGCGCAGGGCAAGCTCGAAGAAGCCATTGCTGTGTTTCGTGACAGTCTCGCGATTCGCCAGGCGCTGGTCGAGAAAGATGCCAACAACACCGACTGGCGGCGCGAGATCGCAGCCAGTGACGAGAGAATTGCCGGCGTGCTCAAGGCGCAGGGCAAGCTCGATGACGCGCTTGCGGTTTATCGCGAGGGTTTCGGAATTCTGGCAGATTTGGTGGCAATGGATCCGGGTAACACCGGCTGGCAACGCGATTTAAGCATCAGCCACGAGAATATTGGATACGTACTTTTCGCGCAGGGCAAGCTCGACGAAGCGCTTGCTGCCTTTCGCGAGAGCCTTGCCATCCGCAAAGCCCTGGTGGGCAAGGATGCGACCAATACGGTGTGGCAGTTCGATCTCTCATTCAGCCTGGTGAGGGTTGGCGATGTGCTGGCGGGGCAGCACAAGCTTGATGAAGCCGCTGTTGCCTTTCATGACAGTCTGGCGATTCGCAGAGCGTTGGTTGAGAAGGATGCCAACAATGGCAACTTGCGGCGCGAACTCGCAGCGAGCCACGAGAGGATCGCCGGCGTACTCAAGGCGCAAGGCAACAACGAAGAGGCGCTTGCAATCTATCGCGAGGGGTTTTCCATCCTGGCAGCTCTGGTGGCAACCGATCCAGGCAATACTGGATGGCAGCGCGATTTCGGCATCAGCCACGAAAATATTGGAAGCGTGCTTTTTGCGCAGGGCAAGCTCGATGAAGCGCTCGCCGCCTATGGCAATGCACTCACTATTCGAGGGAGCCTGGTCGCGCGCAACCGCGCGAATACCGAATGGCAGAACGATCTCTCGCTCAGCTATATCAGCACGGGCGATGCACTTAAGGCACAGGGGAAGCTCAAAGAGGCACTCGCGGCGTATCGAAACAGCCTGGCAATAGCGAAGATACTGGCCGTCCATGATCCGACGAATGCCTGGTTTCGAAACAACCTCGAGGTCGATCTCAACAGAATTGGCGCGTTGGCTTACCAGCTCGTTCTCGCTCGCGAATTCGCGACCGCGCTCGCGGCCGGCGAGCTGTGCATTCCGCTTGCGCCTGAAAAGCTATGGCTCCAGACCGATCGCGCCCACGCGCTCATGTTTCTCGGCCGCGAGGATGAGGCGCGCGCACTCTATCTCCAGTTTCGCGGCCGGAAAAATGTCTGGCGCGATAAATCCTGGGAGCGCGTCGTCGTTGAAGACTTCGCCGGCATCCGCAAGGCGGGACTCGCGCATCCGCTGATGGACGAAATCGAAAAGCAGCTCGCGCCGCCGAAATGATCGGCCTGCGGTCTAAGGGCGCGTACGCATAAATCGAGCTTGATCGATGTCAGCTATGCGTCGATAGCGACCAAATTCCGCAGCGCAGCGATTTGACGCACTCATTCGATCTTTACGTTGGCCGCCTTGACGACCTCGCCCCATTTGGCCGTTTCCTTGCGTAGATATCCGGCAAAGGCGTCGAGTGGCCCAGATATCGGCTGCACCGCAAAGCGGTCGAGATAGTTCTTCTGGAATTGGGGATCGCTGACGATCTTTTGCACGTCGGCGTTGACTTTCTTGATGATGTCGGCAGGCGTGTCCGCCGCGGCAAACAGCCCGAACGATACGCTCGCCTCGTATCCGGGAACGGTCTCGGCGATGGTCGGCACGTCGGGGAACTGCGGCACCCGCTTCTCGCTGCCGAAGGCGAGCATCTTGAGCTTTCCGGAATTCACCGAGCTCAGCGCCACGGATGGACCCATAATCACCGCGTCGATGTGTCCGGCAATCACATCACTCAGCGCGGGGGCCGCGCCACGATAGTGCACCGCCGTCATTTTCACCCCGGTGAGATTCTCCAGCTCCAACCCGGCGATGTGGAGCGCGGTGCCGACGCCGGCCGTGCCGAAGGTCACGGCCCCCGGCTGCTTCTTGGCGAGTGCGAGCAGGTCGCTCACCGAATTCACCGGCATCGACGGATTCACCAGCAGCGCTGTCGGAATGGTGCCGTAGCCGGCGACCGGAACAAAGTCCTTCTCCGCGTCGTAGGCCAGCTTGCCTTCAGCATAGAGATGCGGTTGGATCGTGTAGAAGCCGGTCTCCGAAGCGAGCAGCGTGTAGCCGTCGTGCTCGGCCCGCAGCACGGACTGGGCTGCGATAGAATATCCAGCGCCGCCCCTGTTTTCGACGATCACGCTCCGCTTCCACATCTCTGATAGCCGCTGTGCAACAGCGCGGGTGAGCGTGTCCGTCAAGGCGCCGGCTGCCGAGGTCACCACGATCGTGACGTTGCGGTCGGGGTAGGTCTGTCCCAGGGCGGGGCTCGCGAGCAGGCAGGCGAGCAGAAACAAGCGGCCGAGCATGGCGAGTTATCGTTCCCTCCGATTCCCGAACTCCTGTCGTTTCGTCGCACCCCGGAGCCGCCTGCACGGCAGGACCTAAATATAAGCTCTCAGGCCCGCGATTTCGGCATAGCGGCGGCGCTGCGCGGCGGCATTCCCCAGCAAAGCGGAGAGCAGCATGGCGCGCTTGAGGTAGAGGCCGATATCGTGCTCGTCGGTAAATCCGATGGCGCCATGGAGCTGGATGGCGGCTTGCGTGACGGCGAGCGCTTCCTCCGATGCTTTCGCTTTGGCGGCAATGGCCATGACGGGATCCATGCAATAGGGATCATTATTGGCGGCGATCGCAAACACCAGCGAGCGGACGGCCTGCGCTCGAATGTACATGTTCACCGCCTGGTGCTGGAGCGCCTGAAAGCTGCCGATGGGCTTTCCGAACTGCTTGCGCAGGCGCAGATAGTCGAGCGTGATGTCTTGCGCCTTTTCCATGACGCCAAGCAATTCGCAGGAGTACGCGAACAGGGCGAGATTGTGGAGTGCGTCAACAGCATTGCGCGATGATGGATGGGGTGAAATGAGATCGGCCGGGGCATCGGCAAGCGCGAGCATGGCGAGCGCCCGGCCCTCAACCGTCGCCGTTGCCGAGAGCGTGCAGCCGGGCGCATCGCGTGCCACATAGCAGAGGATCGATCCCTGCGCGCTACCGGCGCTGACCAGAAAGCCCTCCGCACCATCGGCGCAAACAAACATCTTGTTTCCGCTCAACCGGAGCGCTCCGCGCTCCATCTGCGCGCGCGTGCGCGGAACGAGTGGATCGTCGCCGTGCGGCCCTTCCTGCAGCGCCGGAACGACCAGCGCCGCGCCGCTCATCACCGCCTTGAGCATGGGATGCGGCGCAGCGGAGAGCGCCGCCGCCGAGATGGCAGCAGAGCCGACCGGCTCACACACAAGCCCCTGGCCTGCCTGCTCAAGCAGCAAGGCAAGCTCGGTGAGCCCGAGACCAAGCCCGCCCTGCGCGGCCGGAACCAGGATGCCGAGCCAGCCGAGGTCGCCGGCGGCGCGCAGACGTGCCGGCGCAAAGGGCGGATTTTGGCGGCGAAATCCGCGCGCCACCTTCGGTCCCGCCGCCGCAATGAACCTGGCGGCGCTGTCGCGCAACAGGCTCTGCTCCGGGGTGAGACGCAGCTCCATGACAATCGCTCAATTCAATTGGGAAGATTGAGCACGCGGCGGGCAAGGACGTTGCGCTGGATTTCCGATGAGCCGCCATAGATCGTCACGCGCCGCGACTGAAAGAAGGACGCCGCGACATCCACGTCGCCGAAACCGGTTGCCACCGGCTTGTCTGCGAGCGCATGCCCGCCGGCGGCCTCGACCAAGAGATCGTTGAGCGCCTGCAGCAGCTCGGAGGAAAAAAGCTTGATGATCGATGCTTCCGGTCCGAGGCTGTGCGCGTTGTTGGTGAGCTCCACGGCGTGGCTGAACAGCGCCGAAAGCGTGGTGACATTGATGCTCGCGGCCGCGAGACGATCCTGGAATGCCGGATCGTCGATCACGCCGGTCGCGCGCGCGATGGCCTTGATGCGATCGAGCGTCATCAACGGAAATTGCGGGTTTGCGGTCGCCAGCCGCTCATGGCCGAGCAACGCATTGGCGATACGCCAGCCGTCGTTGAGCTTGCCAACCAGATTTTCGGCGGGGACGACAACATCGTCGAGGAAGACCTCGCTGAACTCTTCGTCGCCGGCAATCGTGTTGATCGGCCTGACTTTCACGCCGGGACTGTGCAGATCGATGAGGAGAAAGCTGATGCCGGCGTGGCGCGGCTGCGCCTGCGGATCGGTGCGCATGAGCGCGTACATCCAGTCCGAATGATGCGCCCAGGTCGTCCAGATCTTGTGGCCGCGCACCACGAAATGATCGCCTTGCAGGGTCGCGCGGCTCATGAGGCTCGCGAGATCCGAGCCGGCGCCCGGCTCGGAATAGCCCTGCGCCCAGATCACCGTTCCCGCCAGAATGGGCGGCAGATGCTGCGCCTTCTGGGCGGCGGTTCCAAATTCCATGAGGATCGGGCCGATATGATTGAGGCCCTGCGCCGGCAGCGCCGGCGCGCCGATGCGCGCGAGCTCCTCCGTCATGACGATCTGTTCATTCAGCGTGGCACCCATTCCGCCGTATTGGGTGGGCCAATGCGGCGCGATCCAACCCTTGCGTGAGAGCGTCCGGTACCACGGCATCAATTCCGCGGGCGGCGGCCGCACCGTGCGTCCGCGCAGCATCGCCGGAAGGTTGGCTTCGAGCCAGCTGCGGACTTCCTTGCGGAATTCGGCTTCGGCGGGCGTGTCGCGTCGGAACATGGCGATGCGGTTGAATGCCGGTGGCGAAGGAGTTCAGTCCACCTTGATGTTGGCGGCCTTGACGACGGCTGTCCACTTGGCAAGCTCGTCGGAGAGCAATTTGCCGAATTCGGCCGGCGTGCCGATCTTGATCTCCGCGCCAAGTTTCGCAAGCAGCTCGCGCGTGCGCGGCGGCGCGAGGCTCTCGCGCAACGCGGCGTTGAGCTTGTCGATGATGGCAGCCGGCGTTCCCGCCGGAGCGACGACGCCGAGCCAGAATGGCGCCTGCAGCGCGGGATAGCCGATCTCGACGGTCGTCGGCACGCCGGGCAATTTCGGGCTGCGTTGCGCGCCCGCAATGGCCAGCGCACGAAGCTTGCCCGACTCGATATGCGGGAGACTCGTGGTCATCACGTCGGCGACCACCTGAACCTCACCTGCGACCACCGCGGCAAGCAAGGGCGCGGTGCCGCGATAGGGCTTTGCAGTCCTCCACAGCGTTCTATGGAGTTTCATGGAATTCACCACAAGTGCCCGTACCATC
>CATPCO010000577.1 GCA_955652925.1 uncultured Xanthobacteraceae bacterium
GACGATCAGCCGGATCGCACGAAAATCAATCGGCTATGGGACGTTCTGGACGAACCTAAATTTAATCGCGCCTTGGGTGTTCAACAGAACATGAAAAAACCGCCCGCTCGATGACCTCGCCCGGCGGGAGGGCAAAGGCACCCAGCAGTTGCTATTGGCTCTTCGCTGGTGCACCCGCAACCACGGCAGCCACTCCTTCTGGATTGATGTTGAAAGCCACGAACGTCAACGGCTCGTTGCCGGGGTTCCCCCATTGGTGCACGAGCCCGAACGGTTCGTAAATCAAGGAACCCGGCTCCCTTGCCGCTGTCTTTCCCTCGACGGTGTTAGCCCCGGTACCGGAGACGATATAGTACAGAGCTGCTCCTGAGCGGTGGTGTGGCGGATTCGACGGCATCCCGCCCGGAAATGTGACGCGCGTCAGATTGAGATCATAACTGCCCGGCTTCAGGTCGGGGATTGGTGCCACCGTGCGATATAATTCCGTTACGGCAGCAGGTGCTGCAGCAGCAGGCCGATCCAGGTCCGATGCCGGAACCAGCAAGAACAGGATAAAGCGCGACGGTTCTTCATTTCCCGCCTTTAGCGCCGCAGTCGTCCCCGCAGCAATGAACAGTCCCTCTGCGGCTCTCAGCATTCTAGTCTCTGCACCGGCCAAGATTTCAGTCGATCCAGAGAGTTGATAGAGGATGCCAGTGCCCGGCGCGACGCTGCTCTTCTCGCCTCGCGGAATGGTGACCGCCACTGCTCTGAAATGGAGCGGCACGTCTGTTACGGTCGGCAGTTTGGTGGCGGCAATTACTGTGCGCGTGATTGCCGATGGAGCTGGCGGGGTTTGCGCACTGGCCGAGACGGCAAGCGTCAGCAGGCCGACCAGCAGTATTCCGTTTATCGGCAATCGCATGATGGGTTCCTCGACGGTAAGTTGGAAGCACTATACGCGCTCCTTTCCTGAAAAGGCAGGCGCTTTCACTCACACGTCAGTTTGAAAACAATAGACCATTGCAAGGTCCGCCGGATCATCATGCTTGCGCCAGCCGATTCGCTAGGCCTGTCGCCTTCATTGCCCGCCGCGCGACCGATGTTTCCAGTTGCTGCTCGGAGCGCGTGGATGCGGTCGCCGATGGTGAACTTGTGGCTCTTGGGAACCTCTCGATCGTCGGCGCGAGCCAGGTTAGAAACTGATAGTGCGCCTCGATCGCCGCACCGGTGCGAATTGTCCGTCATCGGAGCTTGTCCCAAAAAAAATCGACCGGGGCTTTGCCTCCTGATCCTCCCCTGTCTTAGGTTAGGTGAACTGTGACCTAAACACAGCCTTGATGTGCGCGAGCCGGTTCTCGAGCCGCGTCACGTCCTCAGCGCGGCGAAGCCGGCGCGCGAGGCCGATGGCGTCGGCCAGCGCTTCCTTGGCATCGCTGTAGAGCGCGGCGGCGCCACTCGGCGAGCCGGCATCGTACATCTTGTCGTACGCAGCCTCGGCAAATGCCTCGAGGTGGCGCAGATGTATTTCATCCGTCATGGCCGCGCCAGCTTCGTACCAGTTACTGAACAGTATCCGCTCCCCGGTCGCTGTCGGAAGCATAAGAGGGTGGCGGACATCTCAGCGGTTCCGAGTCGTCTCATTACCATAACTCGCCGCCTGTTCGCCAAGGCCATCGGAGTCCGAAAGCGGTCGCCCGCCTGTTCCTGGTTGAAGTACGATTACGGTTTGTGCAATGACGGCACCGGCCAGTGCGGCACGCCACGCATTCTTTAACCCTGCATCGTGATCCCAATCCGGAGATACAAACATGACGCCAAGCGCCTGGGCTAAAGCGCCGATTATATTTGGGCTGACACTCTTTGCGATCGTTTCATCTTCGGCATTGGCCGCAGATCAGCCTCCGAACATAAAGGGCAAGTGGGTGGGGAAGACCCACACCATTGTGGCCGGCAGCGGCGGTCATTGGCCGACAAACAAGGGAACGCTGGAGAAGCCTGGGCTGTTTGAGAAGGACCTTGTGATCGAGGTCACGGGCCAGGAGGGCCGTCGGTTCTGGGGCATCCAAACCCTTTCCGGTAATGGGGAGAGCACCCAAGAGCCAATGATCGGCGAGCTGACAGGACGAGACAACAGGACGGTCGTTATCGTCGATTCCGACGGTTACCTGAACGGTCAGCTTGTCGACGACGATGTGCTTTCTTTTTGCTACACGCAGGCCAGCGGCAAGACCGGCTCCAGCGTCGTAAGCTGCACGGAGATCAAGCGGGCGCATTGAGTTTTACGTCGTTCTTTCCATGCAATAGGCAACGAAATGGCGGAAGGAGACGGAAATTTGGGGTAGATTCGTCAATTGGAAGCTGCCAGCAGGGGGGCAGACATCCTTAGATTCTTAGCGATCATGCATATCGACAGCACGCAATGGATGACGATCGCATGAAACGAGTCTGCCATTCCCTCGTCGCGTTCGGGACAACTGCTGCGGCCATCATGAGCGTGATCGCGGCCGGCCTGTGCGCCGATTCGGCTCGAGCCGAGGCGGAGGATTGGCCGACGCATGCATTGACGCTAGTCGTGCCCTTCTCAGCCGGCGGCTCGAGCGACACCATCGGACGCATCATCGCTGATGGAATGAGCAGCAACCTTCGGCAGCCCGTCGTGGTGGAGAATGTCGCCGGGGCGGGCGGCATGCTCGGTGGAAGCCGTGTGGCCAAGGCCACGCCTGACGGTTATCAATTCGTTATCGGAAACGTCGGGACCTTCGCCCAGAGCCAGTGGCTCTACAAAGCGCCGCTTTACAAAGCCGTGACGGATTTCTCGCCGGTGGCGCTCCTTACGGATGAATCCCTGGTGTTGGTCGCCCGTAACGACTTCCCTGCCGACAACTTGCAGCAGTTTATCGCCTACACGAAGGCAAACCAGGAGAAGTTGCACTACAGCTCATCGGGGGCAGGCGGCTCCAATCACCTGGCATGCATGCTGCTCAATTCCACGATCGGTATCGAAGTTACGCACGTTCCGTATCGCAACGTCGTGCAAGGCTTGCAGGAAGTAATGGCCGGCCGGATGGATTACGACTGCGTGAGTCTCCCCCTGGCGCTGCCGCAAATTGCGGGCAAGACCGTGAAGCCAATCGCGATCCTGAGCAAGAGGCGGTCGTCGAACCTGCCGGATCTCCCCTCCGCGCATGAACAGGGGCTGACCAACTTCGATCTCCCGAGCTGGTATGCACTCTTCCTGCCCGCGAAGACTCCGCAGCCGATCATCCACAGGCTCAACCGCGCCACGGTCGCAGCGCTGGAGATGCCGTCCTTGCAGCAGCGTCTCAAGCAGGTCGGAGGCGACGTGATTGCATCGGAACGCCGCTCTCCGGAATATCTCGCACAATTTCTTGCCGCCGAAATCAAGAAATGGGAAGGCCCAATCAAAGCGAGTGGAGTTTCATTCTGATCGGGGTTGACCGCATGCGCGATTTGCGTATCCCTGCTTGCCTATTTGTCCACTCACGGCGTGCTTGCCTATTTGTCCACTCACGGCGTGCGACGCGCTATGCGCGAGATCGACGAACTCGGGCTTACCGCGGTAGTGGCGGCAGGTGGGGAGCTTCAGGATCCGCAGACTCGTCAGTTGCAGGGAGGAGTAGTCATGTCGCTCGCGATCAAAAACCTCGACGCGCCGCTGGGCGCAGAAATTTCCGGGCTCGATCTGGGAAAGCCCATCGCGCCAAACGAGGTCAAGACAATTGAGGAAGTATGGCGCGAGCGGCTGGTCGTCGTCTTCCACGACCAAAAACTCTCGGATCCGCAGCTGATCACCTTCAGCAAGAATTTTGGCGAGCTCGACCCGCCGGGTCCCAATCCCTATGGCGCGCCGTTCCTCAGGGATCATCCCGAACTCAACGTCATCTCGAATGTTGTCGAAAACGGCAAGCCGATCGGAAATCTCGGCGATGGCGAGGCGGTGTGGCACGCCGACATGACGTACGTGGAGGTGCCGCCCAAGGCCGCGATGCTGCACTCGCTGGAGGTTCCTCCGCCGGAAGCAGGCGGCAACACTTATTTTGCCAATATGTTCGCCGCCTACGAAGCTCTGCCCGCGCAGTTGAAGCAGGCTGCAAAGGACAAGATCGCGGTGCATGACGCATCCACCAACAGCGCCGGAATGCTGCGTAAGGGATACAAGGCAGTGACAGACGTTCGAGAGACGGTCGGGGCTCACCATCCGCTAATCCGCACTGAGCCGACCACCCGACGCAAGGCGCTCTTTCTCGGGCGTCGTCCGAACGCTTACGTGCTCGGCCTTGAGGTGTCCGCGAGCGAGGCGCTGCTCGATGCGCTGTGGGCGCATGCGACGCAGCCGCGGTTCACCTTATGCCACCGGTGGAAGGCCGGAGATCTCTTGATGTGGAACAATCTTTCGGTACTGCACCGGCGCGACCCGTTCGATCCCAAGACCCGGCGCGTCATGCACCGCAGCCAGATCAAGGGCAATGAACGGATCCATTGAGGGGGCGTAGCGACTGCGTCACAAAAACAGGACGACGGAAGACAATCGATGAGATTGCAAGAGATTTCGCTGCGAATCGTGCGGCTACCCCTCATTCGTCCCTATGTGCTGTCCTATCGCACCTTCACCGAGTTTGAGCCGATCATCGTCGAGGTACGCGACGGCGACGGCCGGGTCGGGTGGGGCGAAGGACACATCTCGCCGGGATCGAGCAGCGAGACGCGAGACGGCGGCTGGACGTTCTGCCGCGAGCTCTCGGCGGCAGTCATCGGCAAGGACTCGAGCGAGGCCAAGGCCATCATCGCGCGCGATGTCGCCGCGAGCAAAGTGGCGGCGACCGCACTCCTGACAGCCATCGAAATGCTCGAGGGGCATCCGCTGCTCACGGTGGATCGAGAGACGCGTCTGCCGCTGCTCACCCCATTCAACAGTTCCGCGCCCGCAGACATCGAGCGGGAAGTCGAGCAGCGCCTCAAAGACGGCTTTCATACCTTCAAAGTCAAGGTTGGGAAGTCGGCGGAGGATGACGCGCGTCGCGTCAAGCTCATCCAGCGGGCGATCGCCGGCCGCGCGACGATGCGACTTGACGCCAACCGCGCCTATTGCGAGGCGGACGCCTGTCGTTTCGCCATGGCGCTCGATCCCGCGGGCATTGAGTTGTTCGAGCAGCCGTGCGCGGCCGAGGATTGGGAGGCAAACGCAAGGGTAGCGAGCGTGTCGCCTGTTCCCGTGATGTTGGACGAGCCGATCTGCGAACTCGCCGACGTGAAGCGTGCCTCCGCAATCGCGAACGTGGGCTTCTGCAAGCTCAAGCTCAAACGTTTTGGCGGCCTCGATCTGCTTCGCGCGGCGCTCGACGCGGTGCACGAATGGGGAATGGAAGCAGTGCTCGGCGATGGTTTGTCTTCGGAACTCGGATGTTGGATGGAGGCCTGTGTTGCGCGCGTCACCATTCGCAATGCCGGTGAGTTCAACGGATTTCTGAAGCCGAATGTACGCCTGTTCTGCGAACCGTTGCGGTTCGTGGCCGGAGAGCTTGTGCTGCCGTCGGGATTTACTCCCACGATCGATGCCCATACGCTCGCAGCGCACGAGATGGCGTGCGAGCGCTTTATGCCGAGGACCGCCGGCTGGACGGCACGGATAAACCAAGTTGGGCTATGAGTGGGGAGGACCGCCGGGCGAAGCGAGTCCGTTGAAGCCTCCCCCTTGAAGTAACAGCACGGCTAGCTGTACCAAGGCTCATCTGAAGGGGATGGGGTTCCCCTGAAACCGCTCCTGTGAGCTGACGACCGCTACTGCGTTCGCAAATGCAGCGGTAAGGCAAACCCTGTTCTACGAGACCCGCCGCGCCGCGGTTTTTTTTGTGCCTGCCACAAAGAGGAGATCACCCGGTGGAGAACATTTGGTTTCAGTCTGCGTTGTGGATGGCCTTGGCTCTCGTGGCTGCTGTGGGTTCTCTATTCGTTACAATTTCAGCGGCGCTGTTCGAGATCGTTGTTGGTGCTCTCGCAGGCAACACGGTCGGCCTGTCCCTGACGCCCTGGATTGACTACATCGCCAGCTTTGGGGCGATTGTGCTGACGTTCCTTGCGGGCACTGATATCGATCCGCACGTTGTGAAGAGGAACTTTGCCTCAAGCATCACCATCGGGTTGATGGGGTTCTTTGCCCCTTATCTCGTGGCTCGGTACGGCCTCGGCTGGCCCTGGCCCGAGGCACAGATAGCGGGCATCGCGCTCTCCACGACATCTGTTGCCGTTGTGTACGCGGTAATGGTTGAAACCGGCTACAACCGAACTGAGCTCGGCAAAATCATTTTGGCAGCGTGCTTCATCAACGACGTCGGCACAGTGCTCGCGCTCGGTCTCGTGTTCGCCAACTATAACCTCTACCTCGTCTCGTTTGCTGTCGCGACGGTCATCGTCATGGCAGCGCTTCCGCGCATTGTGCCGTGGCTGTTTGAGCGCATAGGGGGCAGAACAAGTGAGCCGGAGATCAAGTTCATCTTTCTCGTGCTGTTTGTTCTTGGTGGACTCGCCAACTTGGGAAAGAGCGAGGCTGTGCTGCCCGCGTATTTGATCGGAATGGCATTGGCTCCCTTCTTCCTGAAGCAGAAGGAACTCCAACTCAGAATGCGAGCTATCTGCTTCGCGTTCCTTACACCGTTTTATTTCCTCAAGGCTGGCTCGCTTATCGAGGCGCACGCGCTCCTCGCTGGTGCGGGGCTGATTGCGCTGTTTCTCGCGATGAAGATGATCACCAAGTTTGCTGGTATCTTGCCGCTAACACGGTATTTCAAGTTTGACCGGCGTGAGGGCATGTACACTACGCTGATGATGTCTACCGGTCTCACCTTCGGGTCGATCTCAGCCTTGTTCGGCCTGACCAATCACATCATCAACCAGGAGCAATATACAGTCCTTGTCACGGCAGTGATCGGCAGCGCCATCGTGCCCACGTTAATTGCACAGATTTGGTTTCACCCGCATTTCGAGCCGCTCGAAGAAGATGCTTAAGCCTGGCGGGCGGTCTCGGGAATCGCAGCAGGCTCGTCGTGACGCAACGTTCGCGCGCCGCGCTTCAACAGCGCGGCGCCTTATCCCAATGCGCCCGCCAGATCCGCTATCAGGTCGTCAGCAGC
>CATPCO010000578.1 GCA_955652925.1 uncultured Xanthobacteraceae bacterium
CGGCCGTGACGGCAAGAAGGTCATCGTCCCCGAACGGCCGCTGCTCGCACAGGAGAAGGTACGCTTCGCGGGCGAAGAAATCGCCATGGTGATTGCGCAGTCGCGCCAGGCTGCGCGCGATGCCGCCGACCTGATCGAGGTTGAGTTCGAAGACCTTCCCGCGGTCATCGGCTTTGACAAGGCGCTCGCCGATGATGCCTGCGTGCACGCGAGCATTTCGAACAATACCTGCTTCGATTTCGAATATGGCGATGCCGCCAAAACCGACGAGCTTATTCGACAAGCACCGCATGTTGTCCGCGTCACAATGGAGAGCCCCCGTGTTGCGCCCACCCCCATGGAGTTGCGCGGGGCACTTGTCTCGTATCAGGCCGACACGGGTACTTTCGAGATACGCTGCGCACATCAAGGCGCGTTCGCAATGCGCGACGCTCTCGCCGCCATGATGAATGTGCCACCCGAGAAAATCCGAGTGAACATGGTCGACGTGGGAGGGGCGTTCGGGGCGCGCACGGCGCCCTTTTCGGAATATCCGCTCATGCTCCATATGGCAAAGGAGCTTGCTCGTCCGATCAAGTGGGTCTCGACCCGATCGGAAGATTTTCTCACCGACAATCATGGCCGCGCCATTCGCCTCAATGGCGAGCTGGCATTCAACTCGCGAGGACGGTTCATCGCGTTGCGCACCGACTGGCTGTGCGATGAGGGTGCCTATCTCTCGCAAGCCGGCGCATTCACAAACTGCTTCAATGGAGTCACCATCGGTGCCGGGGCGTACAAGGTCGAGGCCCTCTATGGCCGCCACCGGTTGCTGATAACCAATACCGCGCCGACCAACGCCTATCGCGGCGCGGGACGCCCCGAAGCCATCTACATCGTCGAGCGGCTGGTCGACGAGGCTGCCGCCAGGCTCGGCATCGACCCCTTCGAGATCCGGCGCAGAAATATCATTGCGCACGACGAGATGCCGTATCGGACCCTGACCGGCAGCGTCTTCGACAGCGGGGACTTCGCGGGGCTGATCGTCAAAGCCGAAGCTGCCTCGCAGTGGCGCGCGTTCCCGCAGCGCCGCAAGCAGGCGGCGCGGCACGACTGTCTGCGCGGGATCGGTTGCTGCGTATTTCTTGAACCGTCCGGAGGCGGATTGACTCCCAAAGATCAGGTAGCAATCCGTTTTCTGCCGGACGATCAGGTGGCGCTTTACAGCGTCGCCGGACCGAGCGGCCAGGGCCATGAGACGGTCTTTCCCGAACTGGTTGCGGGAATGTTCGGCCTTGATCCTGAGCGAATCGTACTTCGCGCCGGCGATCCCGATGGCCCGTCACTCATGGGAAGCCCCGCGATCGGATCGCGAACGATCCTGTCCCATGGCAGCACCTACCACCTCGCGGCCGAGCAAGTCATCGAGAAAGGCCGCCCGTTTGCGGCAGATGCCCTCGAAGCTTCAGGCGAAGATGTCGAATACCGCGACGGACATTATTTCGTGAAAGGAACTGACCGCGCGGTATCCTTTGCGGAGGTCATGGAGATCTGCGCCAAGCAACCTCCCCATCCACTCGATACCATCGCGGAAACGCCCATTGCTCGCGCCTTTCCGAGCGGCGCGCACGTAGCCGAGATCGAGATTGATCGGGCAACCGGCGCAGTGACCGTGGTCGACTATACGGCTGTGGACGACATCGGTAACGTCATCAACCACACGCTCGCGGACGGACAGTTGCATGGCGGCGTGGTACAGGGCGCTGGTCAGGTGTTCGGCGAAAACTGCTTGTACGATGAAGAAAGCGGCCAACTGATTGCCGGAAGCTTCATGGATTACATCATGCCCCACGCCGATCTGATGCCGCGTATCCATACCATCGAGCATGCGGTGCCGAGTTCGGGCAACAGGTTGGGTGCCAAGGGCGCGGGCGAAGCTGGCACGACGGGTGCGGGTGCCGCCTGCCTCAACGCGGTGATGAACGCGCTGCGATCGGCAGGTGTGGCTCAATTTGAGATGCCCGCAACACCTGCGCGCATCTGGTCGGCAATGCGGGAGGTAAAGGCGGCGTAGGGTGCGCAAAGGGCGCCCGAAAAGACTCGAGCCATATTCTGGATTGCGGCGCCCGTGCGCACGCGTCGTATGCCGTACCACCGAACCGCATGCGCACAGCGCGCAGTTGCGCGCCTTTGCGCACCCTACGGCGGCTCAATCCGGGCTACAACTTCTACGATCTCAAACTTGCACGCCGAGCTTGCGATCGAGCGAATAGGGTCCGCCGCCGCGCAGTGCGATGGCCAAAGCGACCAGTCCCCACAGCAGCACATATTCGTAGCCGCGGTTGAGCCAGCTGAACCCGGTATGCCAATAGGCGCAGAAAATGACGAACATCTCGATCGCGACCGCAGCCGCAAAGAAACGCGTGAAAAGGCCCAGCAGGATGCCGATGCCCCCAAGCAATTCCACCAGGAAAGCAAGCCAGTACCACAGGCGGCCTGGCTCGAATCCCATAGTTGCAAACACCGGCGCCATCCGCGTAGGTCCCGCCTGATACTTGCCCCAGACATGCACCAGGAGGTTCCAGGCGACGGCAACCCGAATGACCAGCCAAGACAACGGAATGACCCGATCATAAAATGGCTCTAGCGACGGCAGCAGCAGTCGTGGCTCGTCCTTCAGGTCTTCCATGTTATTCCTCCCAGCCGAGACTTCTTTGTGAAAGCCGTTGTATCGTGGATTGCAACGTCTGGATCCGTGTGAGTTTAGCAATTTCGGCGGCGGATCGAAAGCGCGACTATCCTTGTTGAAGAGAATCCCCGGATCGTTCAGGTGATCGGCAGTGGAGGCAATGAATGCTTAAACGAGCGAGTTCGGAGGAGACACTTCCGGTCATCGCCCACTTTGAAGTGCACCGGCGCGCCTACCTCGCGCCGGACGGGACGGTTCTGCGGCAGCCGCCGGACTTTGCTGCCGATACCGATCTCCTCATTTCGTTCTATCGCGCCATGGTGCTGGCGCGAACATTCGATCTCAAGGCGGTCTCGCTGCAGCGCACGGGCCGCCTCGGCACCTATGCGGTGTCTCTCGGCCAGGAAGCAGCCGCGGTGGGCATCGCGAGCGCAATGCGGCCGGAAGACGTGCTGCTGCCCTCCTACCGCGATAATGGCGCCCTCATCTGGCGCGGCGTCAAACTGGAGGACATCCTCACCTATTGGGGAGGCGATGAACGTGGCAGCCGCTCGTCGGGGCCGGGGCATGACTTTCCTTATTGCATTCCGGTCGCCTCGCAGGCGCCGCACGCGGCGGGCGTCGCCTACGCCTTCAAGTTCAAGAAGGAGCCGAGGGTTGCCGTGTGTCTGTTCGGCGACGGCGCCACCTCCAAGGGCGACCTGTGGGAAGCCATGAATTTTGCCGGCGTGCACAAGCTTCCCGTCGTGTTCGTAGCGAACAACAATCAGTGGGCCATTTCCGTGCCGCTCAAGCTGCAGACCGCGGCACAGACACTTGCCCAGAAGGCGATTGCCGCAGGCTTCTATGGCGAGCAGGTAGACGGAAACGACGTGATCGCAGTGCGCGCCGCCGCCGAGGAGGCGATGACAGCCGCGCGCGCGGGGCAAGGACCCCGCTTCGTCGAGGCGCTCACGTATCGGCTCAGCGACCACACCACGGCGGACGACGCCGCGCGCTATCGGCCGCCGGAAGAGGTGCAGGCTCGCTGGCGCGAAGAGCCGATCGCGCGGCTGCGTGCCTATCTCGTCAGCAAACAGGCATGGGGAAAATCACAGGAGGAAGAGCTCGCCGCCGACTGCCAGCGGCAGGTGGATGCTGCCGTCGAGCGCTATCTCGCGACAACACCGCGCCCACCCGAGACCATGTTCGATCATCTCTATGCCGAGCTTCCCACCGCCTATATCGGGCAACGCGAGGAGGTCGCGGGAGCCTCCCATGCCTGAAGTAGCCCTGGTCGAGGCCATCAACCTTGCCCTGGCCCGGGCCATGACAGAGGACCCGACGGTCCTGGTCCTGGGCGAGGACGTCGGCGTCAACGGCGGCGTGTTTCGCGCCACCGTCGGATTGCAGCAGCGCTTCGGCGCCGATCGCGTGATCGATACCCCGCTCGCCGAGCTCCTGATCAGCGGTCTGTGCGTGGGGATGGCGGCGCAGGGACTGCGTCCCGTCGGCGAAATTCAATTCATGGGATTCATCTATCCCTGCATCGATCAGCTGGTGAATCACGCCTCGCGGCTGCGCAACCGCACGCAGGGCAAGCTCAGCTGTCCGATGGTGCTGCGTACGCCCCATGGGGGCGGCATTCGCGCGCCGGAACATCATTCGGAAGCAACCGAAGCGATGCTCGCTCACATCCCGGGGCTGCGGGTCGTGGTGGCATCATCGCCTGATCGCGCCTATGGACTGCTGCTCGCCGCCATCCGCGATCCTGACCCGGTGATCTTTCTGGAGCCGACACGAATCTATCGCGCGGTCAAGGGTGAGGTCGACGACAACGGCGAAGCCCTGCCATTGGATGTTGCCTTCATCTTGCGAGAAGGGCGCGACGTGACCCTCATCAGCTGGGGAGCCTTGGTCAAGGAGACCCTTGCGGCAGCGCAAGAGCTCGCGGCCGACGGCGTTGCTGCCGAGGTGATCGACCTTGCCACGCTCAAGCCCTATGACGCGGAGACCGTGCTTGCATCGGTCGCCAAAACCGGTCGCTGCGTCATCATCCACGAGGCGGCGCGCACGGGCGGCTTCGGCGCCGAGATCGCAGCGTTGCTCGCCGAGCGGGGTCTGCTCAATCTGCTCGCGCCGGTCAAGCGCGTGACCGGGTATGATACGGTCATGCCGCTTCCGCGCCTCGAGCAGGCTTACTTGCCTTCGGTTGCGCGCATCACGGCGGCTGCGCGCGAGGTCTGTCAGTTCGGCTAGGCTTGTTCGAGGCACTCACCCCATGCGTCAATTCACATTGCCGGATCTCGGCGAAGGTCTCGAAGAAGCCGAGATCGTGTCGTGGCACGTCAACGAGGGCGACCACGTGGTCGCCGATCAGCCGCTCGTTTCGGTTGAAACCGACAAGGCGGTTGTCGAAGTGCCCTCGCCCTGGAGCGGCCGCATTGCGCACTTGTTTGGAGGCAAGGGCGACCTGATCAAGGTTGGCGCTCCGCTGGTGGAGTTTGCGCAAAGCGCGGGCGAGGACACCGGCACCGTCGTCGGCGAGCTCGGGCGCGAGGAGGTCAAGGGAGCGGCGGCGCAACGCGCCGCTGAGCCCACGCCGGCGCGGACAATTGCAGTCCTTCCCGCGGTGCGCGCGCTCGCCCGCAAGCTCGATGTCGATCTCAATCTGGTGCAGGCGAGCGGCCCTGGCGGCACGATCACGCGCGCCGATGTGGAGCGTGCCGCGCGCAGCCTCGCCGAGGTCGGACCCGGCGAGCCGCTGCGGGGCATGCGCCGCGCCATGGCGCAGCGGATGGCGGCAGCCCACTCCGAGGTGGTTCGCACCACGGTGACGGAGGAGGCCGACATCAATGATTGGCGCAAAGGCGAGGATCCGACCATCCGCCTCGTTCGCGCCATAGCAGCGGCATGCAAGCAGCAACCCTCGCTCAATGCCTGGTACAATTCGGCAGCCGGCGAGCGGCGGCTCATCGGCCGCATCGATCTCGGCATTGCCGTTGATATCGAGGGCGGGCTCATCGTCCCGGTGCTGCGCAATATCGGCGAGCGCGACGCCCATGACCTGCGTGCCGGCCTCGATCGCATGCGCGCAGACGCCGCGGCGCGCTCGATCCCACCCGAGGAGCTGCGCGGTGCCACCATCACGCTGTCAAATTTTGGCATGATCGGCGGCCGATTTGCCAATCTGGTTATCGTGCCTCCTCAGGTGGCGATCGTCGGAGCGGGGCGGATCGATGACCGCGTCATGGCGATTGCAGGCCAGGGCGCGGTTCGTCGCGTGCTGCCGTTGTCGCTCACCTTCGATCATCGCGTCGTGACCGGCGGCGAAGGGGCACGCTTTCTCGTGGCCCTCAAAACGGATCTCGAGCAGGCGTCCTGAGCGCGCGCGCTACGGGGCGCCGCAAAGCAGAGGAGATAAAAGACATGCCCAACGCGCTCGATTTCATTCCAGGCGGCTATCGCTTCATTCCCGCGGTGTTTCAGTATTCCGGCGGCGCAGCGGCGCTTCCCGGTCACGCCGTCGAGCGCGTGCAGTTCCGAATGCCGGTGCCGCTCAAGCAAGGCTTCGAGCGCATCGAACGCCATATCAGCGGGGCGCGGCGGCCATTGACGTCGTTATGCGCCTGCGAGCTGCGCTCACCCGCCCAGTTCACGGAGCAGGGCTTCCGCGCCTTCAACGAGAGCTATGTCGCGACGCTCGAGAAATGGAAGCTTTATGACGGCAAAGTAAACCCGGTCGCGCGCAGCAATGTGTGCCCCGAAGTTGATCCGCCGGCCGAGCCGTCGTTTCATGCCTTTTCCTTCACCGTTGCCGCGAACAATTCGGCGCCAAGCTTCATCATCGCGGGCAGCGCCGAGGCGCGAGAAGGCGGCGCAAGCTACAATGAGCGCATCGTCCGGCGTGGCGAGGCCTCGCTCGATGCCATGCGCGAAAAGGCCCGCCATGTCCTGGGCGAAATGGAGCGGCGACTTGCCGCCTTCGGGTACAGCTGGGCCGACACGACCGCGACCCAGGTCTACACCGTGCACGATCTTTATCCGTTCCTTGCCGATGAGATCGTGCGGCGCGGCGCCGCCCGCTCCGGGCTCACGTGGCACTATGCCCGCCCGCCGGTGCAGCAACTGGAATACGAAATGGATTGCCGCTCGACCCTGCGCGAGACGATTGTCTGATCATGCTGACGGACCGGATCGAGGGCAAATGGATCGACGCCTTTTGCGAGATCTTCGCCAGCTGTGCGGTAAAGCAGGGCGATACCGCCGCGATTCTGTCCGAGACCCAGTCGCGCGCGCTCAATGTCGAGCTCGCAGAGCTCGCCTTGCTTCGCCTGGGCGCGCGGCCTTTCCACATCGTGGTGCCCACGCCGCGCAACCGGCATCCCGTGCCGGTACGCTCGACGGGAGCAAGCGAGGCAATCGGCCGGCTGGAGCCGGTGGTATCGGCGCTCGGCCGTTCCGGTTTCGTGGTGGATTGCACGCTCGAAGGTCTGATGCATGCGCCGGAAACGCCTGAGATCCTGCGCGGCGGTGCCCGCATTCTGGCGATCTCCAACGAGCATCCCGAGGCACTCGAGCGCATGCGTCCGGACCCTGCACTCGAGCGGCGCGTACGCGCAGCGACGAAGATGCTGCGCGGCGCAAGGCGCATGGCCGTGACGTCCGCCGCCGGTACCGAACTTGACGTGGACATGGCCGGCGCAACAACAGCGGGCGTCTGGGGCTGGACGGATCGCGCAGGCACGCTCGCGCACTGGCCCGGCGGGGTGGTGGCAAGCTTTCCGAAATCCGGCACCGTAAACGGCACGCTCGTGCTCGATTGCGGCGACGTCAATCTCACCTTCAAGCGCTATCTGCAATCCCCCATCCGGCTCACGCTCGAAAAGGACTACATCACGCACATCGAGGGCGAGGGTGCCGATTGCGAAATGATGCGGGGTTATCTCGCCGCCTGGAACGACCGTGACGCCTATGCCGTCTCTCACGTCGGATTCGGCATGAACCCCATGGCGCGCTACGAAGCGCTTGCCATGTACGACCAGCGCGATACCAACGGCACCGAGATCCGCGCGGTCGCCGGCAATTTCCTGTTCTCCACCGGCGCCAACGAATTTGCCGGCCGCTATACCGCCGGCCATTTCGATATTCCGGTCATGAAGACGACGATCACCGTCGACAACACGGTGGTCGTGCGCGAGGGCGTGCTCCAGGACGTGTTCGGGTAACATTCAACACCTTGACGTAGAGCGTAAATGGTGGCTTTCACGGATGCAGGCTAATAGCGGAATATTTTAGTCCGGCTTGATGTTAGCTGCCCGCACGACGTTGCCCCATTTCTCGGTGTCGCCGATGAACAGCTTTCCAAACTCGGCTGAAGTGCCCGTAAGAGCCGTACCACCGAGTTGCCCAAGCCGCGCGTTGAGCGCGGGATCGGCGAGGCCCGCATTGATCTCTTGGTTGAGCCGCTC
>CATPCO010000579.1 GCA_955652925.1 uncultured Xanthobacteraceae bacterium
CCCAATCAGGTGTCCGTCTTTATACCGGACGCTTCCATCGACCATGACAAGCCGCACATCGCTGCCCTGCACGCGGGCGAGAAGCGCGTCGAGCAGCGGCATGTCGCCATCGAGGTAAGGCGAGCGTGTGCGTTCGAGCGCAATGGCAACAAGATCGGCACGCTTGCCGATTTCGAGCGTGCCTACTTCGGGTGCGAACTCGGCGGCCGCGGCGCCGTTGACGGTGGCCATGGCGAGGAGCTGGTCCGTGGTCGGAGGCGGGCGCCCATTCCAATCAGGCTCACGGGCGAGACAGGCGGCGAGCCGCAGTTCTGAGAGCAGATCCTCATTATCATCAAGCGCGGCGTTGTCAGTGCCGATTGCGACCCGAACATCGCAGGCAAGATAGCGCGCAAGCGGCGCAATGCCGTTGCGCAGGCGCACGTTGCAGCCGGGATTGCGCACCACGCTGGCACCCGCGCGCGCCAATTCTGCGATATCGGCTTCATTCACCCATACCCCGTGCGCGATCACGGTGCGTTCGTGGAGCGCCCCGAGCTTGCGTAGATGCGCAAAAACGCCCGACGGAAATAGCCGCACGGCAGCCGCGTGCTGAGCAGGGGATTCAAGCGCATGGAGATGGAGGCCAAGTCCGTTCTTGTCCGCGTCCCGAGCGAGCGCGGCCATCAGCTCATCCGATACCCACTGCGGTCCTGCCGGCCCGTAGCACAGGCGAATCCGGGGATGTCCGCCGAAGTCCGCGCGCAAGCGCTGCATGAGGGCAATCGTCGCGTCCGCGCCTCCTGCGTAAGCCCCAACGCCGCATTGTGAAAGCCAATCCCGCAGATCAGCCGGGAGCCCCGCCATGAAACAGGGCTCTTCGGGCGGATAGACCACGGCGCCACGATCGAGAGCTCCGACACACATGGTCACGCGCAGGCCGACCTCGTCATAGGCCCGAAGCTGCGCCCGCACTTCGGCTTCGTAATTGCCCGAACCATAGCTGTAGTTGGCATGGATTGTCGTTGTGACGCCTTGGGTGAGCATGCGCGCTGCGGCCAGCCGCGTGACTGCATAGGCATCGAGAACGCCCCGGCCGCGCCGGCTCGCAATCCAGGTCTCGAGGAAATCGTCGTGATAGCCGAGCTGAATCTGGCTCAACCCTCGGCCATGCTGGTGCGCGTTGACGAGCCCCGGCATGACAATGCACCCGGGCAGCGCAACGAATTCCGCGCGAGGCCAGCGTTCGCGCAGGACGTTCGGCTCATCGATCTGCGCGATGCGCCCCTCCACAATCGCCAAAGCCAACCCCGCGGCGAGGGTTCGCGCCTGCGGCCGCGCCAGCAGGAAATCCGGGGCGACAATTGTGTCCTTCACGGGATGGACCTCCGCTCCAATCTCATGGCCGGCCGGGCGCATCAGTATTGTCGAAATCGCCCGCCGACGCATATATCAGGCAAGCCTGGTCACCGCGCGAGAGGATTCCCCATGAGTCGAGCAGTCGTTTATGCTGTTGCATTATTGGCTTGCGTCCCCCTGGGCATCGCCGCCGCACAAGCGCGCGATTACAAGGCGGGCTCCCTCGACATCATTGACCCGTGGTCGCGCGCCACTCCGAAAGGAGCGAGCGTTGCAGCTGGCTACATGAAAATCACCAACACTGGGACGTCCCCGGATCGGCTTGTGAGCGGCACCTCCGATGCCGCCTCGACGTTCGAAGTTCACGAGATGACGGTGGAGAACGGCGTGGCGAAGATGCGGCCGCTTAAAGAAGGGCTGGAAATCAAACCCGGAGAGACGGTCGAGCTCAAACCCGGCTCGTTCCATGTGATGTTCGTGGGCTTGAAGAAACCCCTTGCTGCCGGCGACCATGTCAATGCGACACTCGTTTTTGAAAAAGCAGGGGAAGTCAACGTCGAGTACGACGTGCTTGCGATGGGCGCCACACCCGCAGGGAAGGACTCTATGCCGGGGATGCAGATGCAGGGGCACTAAAGCGTTCCCGCGCGAGGGCGACACCTGGATTGGTCCTCGGATGAGTTTCCACTCTCCACCAAAGGCGGCGATACAAACGGACGCCGACAAGCCGAAAGAGCGGGTGTAACGCCCCGCATCGCCCGTCCTCTTTGCTGGGGGGGTCGATTGAATCTAACGGGAGGCGCTCGCGAGCGCGTTGCTCAGGAACAAGGCGCCTTCCGTGGCGACCAGCTCTCCCGGCTGCAAACCATCGAGGATTTGGCGATACCCGTCGCGTTGTAATCCTGTCTTGACCGTCCTTTGGGTGAAACGCCGGCGGTCGGCAGTCACCCAGACGGTCATGGTGCCGTCGCCTTCTCTCACGACTCCATCAACTGGAATAGCCGTGGAGCGCACGGGATCGCCAGTGCGGATGACGAATGTTGCGAACATCCCGGCGCGGAGCTCATGCTGCGGGTCGGCCACTTCGGAACGAACCCAGACGCGGCGGGTGTTCGGATCGACCATGGACGAAATGGTGGAAATCTTTCCGTCGAACTCGCGATCCGGAAAGGCGAGCACCTTCACTTTGACTTCCTGGCCGACCTTGAAGGCAGGGCTGTCGATTTCGGGCACGTTCGCGAGCATCCACATGGTGGAGATGTCGGCGAGCGAAAACGGCGCCGGCGGGTTGCCGGGCTGGACATAGAGACCTGGAGCGGCATTGCGGGCGGTCACGCGGCCTGAGATCGGGCTTGGCACAACCAGAATAGGATCGGCCAGACGCTTGGCAATGATCGCGTCGATCTCAGCATCAGTTTTGCCGAACAGGCGCACTGAATCGCGCCCTGCCCGCACATTGCCCTCCGCGGTCTGCTGGTCCGAGATCGCCTGCTCCATGTCCTTTTGGGAGACCGCGCGGGTGGCGTAGAGCGTCTTGAGCCGCGCCAGGTTCCGGGTGGTAAATTCAAGCACCCCCGCCGCGGCGATCAAGGTCGATTCGGCCTGCAACAGGTCAGGACTGTTAATGGTGAAGAGGGTCTGGCCCTTTTTGACCTCATCGCCGACCTTGGCAAAGAGCTCGACGATCCGGCCCTGATAGGGCGTGAACACCTGCACTGTCATTTCCTGATTGAAATCGATGCTCCCGACCGCGGTTTTCTCGATCAGGAATTCGTATTCGCCGACCGGCTCGACCTTGACCGATGCGAGCTGCGAATCCGAAAGCTCCACGCTGTCGCTCGCAACGGCGGCGCCAGATCCGCGTCCTGGACCAGCCTCTTGCGCTTTGGCCTCCGTAGCAGCCGTCGCGTTGCCGCGCCCAGGCTGTAACCAGGTGCCGGAATAACGGACATATGCGCCGGCAATGAGCAGCCCCACCCCGACGGCTGCTCCTGCCAGCATGAATCTTTTTGTCGAAAATCGCATGTGGTGAAGGCTCAATGCCGCCGCGCGCAACAATGGCCACGATGGCCGCGAGGTGGGAGGTTGGTCCACTGTGACAAATCACAGTTGACGCAACCGTTGCCATTTGTTGCCAGGCGGGCACAAGCAAGCGGGAAGACCCGTGTGCTCCTTCGGGACGAGCCGGGCAGCAGTTGTCCATATCACGCGGGTTGAGTGTGTCGAAACCCGCGGTGTGGTAAATCACATAATATTTGCGAGATTTATCGCAGCTCTTGAAGGCGCAAATTCAGGCGCCGGCTTTGCCGTTAATTGTGCATTCCCGACGGCAGTTGGCCGGGACAAATGTCGGTACGTTTTTACTGCGAAAAACCACGGTTTTTCAGCGTCTCAAGCGTCAGTTTTCTGTAATCCGATAGGGATCGGTTGTGGCTGCGGGGTGACAGTCAACTGCCGCAAATGATCGTACTGTCCCGGCCATATCCGGGCGTCAAGTATGTACAAAGTGTGCGGATTACCGCTTCGTGGCGTCGCTGCTTCGCTGGTGGTCTCGACCCTTTTGTCGGGTTGCCTGGCCGTAGGGCCCGACTATGTCGCGCCTGCTCCGCCGCAAGCG
>CATPCO010000580.1 GCA_955652925.1 uncultured Xanthobacteraceae bacterium
CAACTGTCGATCTGCTCTATGACTATGCCGAAGCCGAAGGCGCCGCGGTGCCCGACTTCAATAATGCAACGAAGGCTGCCCTGCTTCCGCTGATGCAGGCAGGGATTGCGCCGAAAAATCCGCTCGACGTTGGAATTCCTTCGACCATTCAGATCGCCGCGAATACCTGCGAAATTGCCGCTGCTGATCCGAATATCGACATGGTGGCATGGGCCGCCCCCATGCCACGCAAGACAGACGTGTGGGGAGATGTCACGCCGCTTCGCGAACTGTTGAGCAAAACCGACAAGCCAGTCGTTGCGTTCAGCCGCGTGATCTCGCAAATGGGCGAGCCTTTGGTTGCCGCTCAGCAGGCAACCGGCTTTCCTTTCCTGCAAGGTATCCTGCCCACCGTCCGGGCGCTCAACGCATTGTGGTTTCATGCCGCGCGGGCGCTGCGCCAGCCGTCACCGCCGCCGCCTGCAGGGCAAAGCGACCTCACGCCGGCAACGCTCGAATCTGCGCTCGCTGCTTACGGCATCGTGCTGCCCAAGGCGGAAACGGTTGCGAGCGCCGCGCAGGCAATAGCGGCAGCCGAGCACATCGGCTTTCCAGTGGTGTTGAAAGTTCGTTCGCCTGATATTGTGCACAAGACCGAGGCTGGCGCGGTCGCTCTCGACTTGCGCGATCCCAAGGCAGTGGGCGCCGCTGCCAGCGCGCTCGCTGCTCGCGTCCAGCAAAAGCAACCGGGCGCCCGCATTGAAGGATTCCTGGTGCAGGAGATGGTGTCCGGGGTCGAGGCCATTGTCGGCGCGCGAAACGACCCACTCTATGGTCCTCTGTTGCTCGTAGGAACAGGGGGCGTGCTGGTCGAGCTTACGAATGACGCTTCGTTGCGTCTGCTTCCCGTGACCAGGAACGAAGTCGAAGCAGTGATCGAGATGCTCAGACTCGCAAGGCTGCTGGCGGGCTTTCGGGGAGCGCTGCCCGCCGACCGCGGCGCGCTGGTTACGACCGTGCTCGCTCTCGGACGTTTCTTTCTTGATCATCGCGCAAAAATAACAGACATCGAGGTCAACCCGCTCGTGGTGCGGGCGAGCGGATGCGTTGCGGTCGACGTGCGCGTCCTGTGGCGGTGAATGACGAACGCGGCCCGTTATCGTCTCGGCGTCGATGTCGGCGGCACTCACACTGATTTCGTGCTGCTGGACACTGCAACCGGAGAGCTGCTGGTCGAAAAGGTGGCCAGCACGCCGGACAATCCCGCGCGCGGAGTTCTTGACGGGCTCGCGCGCTATCTGCGCAAGGGCATCAAGCCTTCCGAGATCGGTTTTCTTTCCCACGGCACCACAATCACGACGAACGCGCTCCTGGAAATGCGCGGTGCCAAAGTCGGCCTGCTCATCAGCAAGGGTTATCGCGCCGTGCAGGAGGTGCAGAATCAGGCGCGCGACGGCAATCTGTTTGATTATTTCTATGCGAAGCCGGTCCCGATTGCGCCGCAAAGTCTGACCAAGGAAATTCCCGAACGCTGCGATTATGCCGGCAACGTTCTTCTTGCACTGGATGAGGATGCGGTGCAGCAGGCCGCGTGCGAGCTTGCGGCAGCGGGCGTCAATTCGATTGCGGTGTGCTACCTGTTCTCATTCATGCATCCGGCGCACGAGCAGCGAACGCGCGCGCTGATCCAGCAAGATCATCCCGGCATTCACGTATCGTTGTCGAGCGAGGTCTTGCCGCGCATACGGGAATGGCCGCGGCTCTCGACCACGCTGCTCAACGCCTATCTCGAACCCGTTCTGGTTGGTTATGTTGGCCACCTCAATAAGGGGCTCGATGGCACCGGGATTTCCACGCCGCAACGTTTTCTGATGCAATCGAACGGCGGCGTGATGCCGTTTTCTGCTGCGATCGCGGGCGGGCGCGCCGTGCATACGCTCCTCTCCGGTCCCGCCGCCGGCGCGCAGGCGAGCGCGTATCTCCTCAGCGAGGACGCGCGGGACGGCCTTGTGACTCTCGACATGGGCGGCACCAGCGCCGACATCGCTTTCATCGAGGGGGGCGCGCCGCTCGAACTGAGCGAAGGCGTCATCGCGCGGCGCGAGATCCATGTGCCCGCCCTTGACATGACGAGCATTTCCGCGGGCGGAGGCTCGATTGCGCTGGTGGAGGCGGGGGGATTCCTCAATGTCGGCCCGCACAGCGCGGGAGCCAATCCGGGTCCGGCCTGCTACGGGCGTGGCGGGCTGCGACCGACCGTCACCGATGCCGATCTCGTCTGCGGTTATCTCGATCCCGATTACTTTCTCGGCGGCACGCACAAGCTGGACATGGAGGCGGCTCGAGCGGCAATCAAAACGCATATCGCCGGCCCGCTTGGGCTCGATGTGGCGGGAGCCGCCGCGGGAATAACGCGCATTGTCGACATGCGAATGGCCGACGCGGTGCGCGTATTTGCTGCCAAGCGAGGCATCGATCTCTCCGCGTTCACGCTCTTGCCTTTTGGCGGAGCGGGCGGCGTGCACGCGGCCGCGGTCGCTGCCGAGCTCGGGATGCGGAGCATCCTGGTGCCGCTGCGGCCAGGCGCCTTCTCGGCGCTCGGCCTTCTCTGCACGGACGTCGTGCACGATTACATTCGTTCGGAGCTGCGGCCACTGGCTGCGCTCGAGCCCGATCATGCCGAACAAATCTTTCAGCAGCTCGAAGCGAAGGCGCACGAGGAGCTTGCGGCGGAAGGGATGAGTTCCAGTGGCGCCCTCTTCGTGCGTGAGCTTGATTTGCGCTATACCGGCCAAGGATATGAGTTGCGCACGCCGCTCGATGAGTTGCCTTGCAAGGCGCTGACGCGGGACTCCATTGCGGCCATTCGCCAGCGTTTCGATCAGCGCCATGCTCACCTGCACGGCCATGCCGCCAGGGAACGGCCGGTCGAGGTGGTGAGCTATCGGCTACGCGTGCGCGTTGAGGTTCCGAAATACGAGCCGCGCGCCGTCACGGCGTCCTCGCCTCCCGCCGGGGACGCAAACAAGGGCACCCGCCAAATTTCGATTGCAGGCACAGCGATGGAAGCGGCGATCTATGAGCGTGATCGGCTCGCCATCGGCGCCATCATTGCCGCCCCCGCGGTGGTCGAGCAGTTCGATGCCACAACCCTTTTGCCCCCGGGTTGGGCAGGACGTGTCGATGCCTATCGCAATCTTGTTCTGACGAAGACACGATCATGAATGCGATCACCGTTCAGATCATCCGCAACAAGATCGCGAGCCTGGTCGAAGAAATGCATTATCATTTCTATCGGTCCGGCTACTCGACGATCATACGGGAATCCCGCGATTTCAGTTGTGTCATTCTCGATCGAACGGGGCGCCTGATTGTTGCGCCACCCATGTTTTTCCATGCGCCGGTCTATCGCCATCTCGTCGGCCGCATTCTTGAGCTCTATGGCCAAGACCAATTGATCGACGACGGGGACGTGTTCGTTTCCAATCATCCCTACGAGGGCGGGCTGCCCCATGTATCCGATATGGCGTTCGTCGCCCCGGTGTTTGCCGAAGGCGAGCTTGTCGCCTTTGCCGGCTCGATCGCGCACAAGCCCGATGTCGGCGGGGCTGTCGCCGGCTCCACTTCCGCGAACGCGACCGAGATGTTCCAGGAGGGCTTGCTGGTGCCACCGATCAAGATCATCGAGCGGGGCAGCCTGCAAGCCGATATCGAGCAGATCGTTCTCGCCAACAGTCGCCAGCCCGAGCTTATGCGCGGCGACATGCAGGCCCAGATTGCGGTGACGCGCATGGGGGCGAGGCGGGTGAAACAGCTCTGCGAGCGCTTTGCGGCGCGCGCCGTCACGGACGCTTTTGCCGCGATCCTGCGCGGCGCGGCCGACGAGCTGCGTGCCGCCATTGCCAAACTACCGCAGGGTGACGCCTGCGCCGAGGGTTACCTGGATGGCGATGGAGTCACCCCGGATCAGCCGGTGAAGCTCGCCGTCGACATCAACGTCAAGGATGGAATAGCGAGCTTCGATTTTTCCCGCAGCGATCCCCAGGCAAGGGGCCCGATCAATCTGCGCCCATCCATGGTCGAAGCTTGTGTATTCTACTCCTTGATTGGTTGCCTTGGGCCGGATCTGCATTTCAACGACGGAATGCGGGATGTGGTGCGGCTGCGATTCGCGCCGCGAACGGTGACCAACGCCGAACCGCCGGCCTCCGTTTCAAACTATCAAATGGTCAATCTCAAGCTTGTTGACGTCATCCTGGAGGCGCTTGCAGCTTTCCAGCCGGCGCGCGCAGTCGCACATTCCGGCTCTTCCAGTGCGCTGACGATTGCCTGGGCAAAAGGACGCGAGGGCCAATCCAGCATGCAATATGAGATCATGGGCTCGGCCTATGGCGCCGGCATGGGTCACGACGGCACGTCCGCGACCGCGACCCATCTGAGCAATCTGCATATCACGCCAATTGAGATTCTCGAATCCGAGTTTCCCTGCCGGGTCACGCGCTTCGATCTTGTCGCGGACTCGGGCGGGGCCGGGCGATGGCGCGGCGGCGTCAGCATGGCGCGCGAATACGAGCTGCTGGAGGATGCAACGGTGATACGGCGCTTCGATAAGAGCCGTTTTCCACCCGCGGGACTGGGCGGCGGCAAGCCGGGCCTGGGCGCGCGCTTTGTCGTCAAGCTCGGCATGCCCGATGAGCACGGAAGGCCCATGTCGGCGCGCTATGACATGCGCGCGGGGGAGCGGTTTCTGGTGCAGAGCGCGGGAGGAGGCGGATACGGCGATCCGCGGGCACGCGATGAGGACGCGCTTGCCCGCGATATTGCGCACGGATATGTGTCGCGCGCGGCGGCAAAACGGGATTACGGCAGATAATTCGAAGGTCACGGGGCATGGCGTTCTCCAGTTGGCGCGGCGTCGTCGGGATGATCAATCCGACCATGCGGCCCGGCGTCACTGAGGAGGTCATTCGTCTGCTTCCCGAAGGGATTGGACTCATTCCGCTTTTTCTCAATATTCGGCGCGGCACCGAAGACGAATTCGAAGCCATGATGCCGGCCTATGAAAAACAGATTGCGGTGCTGGCCGAGTGCGGCTGCGACCTCATTCATCCCCACGGTGCTCCGCCCTTCATGGTCCAGGGCCGCAAGCGTGAGGCCGAGATCGTCAAGCGATGGGAAAGGAAATACCGCACGCCGATTATGACGGTCGCGCAGAACCACGTGAACGCGCTCACAACCTTGCATGTGAAGACCATGGTTGGAGCAACATATTTTCCGCCCAAGCTCAATTCGATCTTCGCCAGATATTTCCGTGACGCAGGCTTCACCGTGCGTGCGATGGAAGGTATCGACGTGCCTTTCGACAAGGTCCAGGAATTGTCGAGCCAGCAGATCTACGCCCATATCAAGCGCAGCTTCCTCCGGGCGAAGGGAGCTGACGCCATCTATATGCTGGGTTCCGGCTGGCGCACTCTCGACATCATCGAGACTTTGGAGCGCGATCTGCAGGTGCCCGTCGTGCACCCGGTAACGGCTCGCGTCTGGGAGATTCAGAAACGCCTGCATGTGCGCGAGCCGCGGCATGGCTTTGGTCATCTTCTGGCAGCCCTGCCGTGATGTTGCGGCCGGGGTGGTTAAGGCTTTGGACCTGCGTGCCTGCCGGACGCGCCACTGGGACCCGCTCCTTTATGCCTTAGAACTGTTGGCAAGCTGTGATAGCATGCGCTCCAAGCCGCGCTTGCGGGACTATCCATGGAACTTCCCCGCCGCGAATTCCTGCGTTTAGGTGCCTGCACCGCAGCTCTGGGCGCCCCGCGTGTTGCGAGTGCGCAAGCCTTTCCGTCGCACCCTGTGCGCATCATGGTCGGATTTGCCCCCGCTGGTGGAACCGACATCATGGCACGTCTGGTGGGACAATCGCTGTCAGAGCGGCTCGGTCAGCAATTCGTCATCGAGAATCGGCCAGGTGCCGGCACTAACATCGCCACCGAGGCGGTCGTAAACGCGCCCGCTGACGGCTATACGCTTCTACTGGCTTGTCTTCCAAATGCGAGTAACGCGACCCTCTACGAAAACCTGAGGTTCAATTTTGTGCGCGACATCACGCCAGTTGCGGGCGTTACTCGCGAGCCGTTTCTCATTGAGGTGAACCCCTCGGTGCCGATCAAGACTGTTTCTGAACTTATTACCCAAGCCAAGACCAATCCCGGCAAGATCAGCATGGCGTCGGGCGGCATCGGCGCCGGAAACCATATTGCCGGTGAATTGTTCAAGATGATGACCGGCGTTAATCTCGTGCACGTGCCTTATCGCGGCGCGGGCCCCGCGCTTGTCGATCTGCTCGCCGGCCAGGTGGAGGTCATGTTTGCCTCCATGTCATCATCGATCGCATACGTCAGGACGGGCAAACTTCGCGCACTGGCAGTTACAACCACGACGCGCTTGCCGGAGCTGCCGGACATTCCGACGGTGGCCGAATTCGTGCCGGGTTACGAGTTTAGCTTCTGGACCGGCATCGGCGCGCCGAAAAGCACGCCGGCTGAGATTGTTGACAAGCTCAACAAAGAGATCAATGCAGCCCTCGCTGATCCAAAGATGAAGGCCCGGTTTGCTGAATTGGGCGTCGCTACGATTCCAGGCTCTCCGGCCGCCTTCGGCAAACTCATCGCCGATGAAACCGAAAAGTGGAGTAAGGTGATCAAGTTCTCAGGAGCTAAGGCGCAATGATTCGAGCAGCTCTTGAACAACATGCAGGACATTTCATGGCGTTTTGCTCTGTGAGACTTGGTCGGCTGCAAGACCGGCAAATCGGCAGGTCTAGCGACAGGTCCTACAGGTTCGCCTGGAAATCGACGTAGTCACGCACCTTGCGGTAGATCTGAAGGCGGTTGCGCTGACTGTCGGCGACGATGATCCGATCAGTCTTCGGATCGAAGTCCACCGCCGTCGGGAAACAGAAGCGCCAGAGAGGCTCGAGATTGCGCGCCCGCCGGTACGCCTTCATCATGTCGGGATTGGCGTCGATGCTCTGCTGTCCCCACTTCGACATCACCTGGGCATCGCCCACCAGGTGGGTCAGCGGGGTGCCATCCGCGTCGAAAATGCAAAGGCGGTGATTGCCCCAGTCGGCGACATAGATGTCGCCGTCGGGATCGACCGCCACGTCGGTGGGGTGATTAAGAATCCCCGCCTTGGGGTATCCCGGCGGGTCCGTGTGCGAGATGAACGGACCCAGATAAGTCACGGCGAAGGCGTTTTCCGGTACCGGAAGCGTCCCGTATTTGCCGATCGACATGATGAACTCGCCGCTCGGGGAGAGCTTCTGCACGCGGTGGTTTTTCCAGTCCGCGACATAGATGTTACCCTCGTTGTCGAGGGTAATGCCCCACGGCTTGTTGAACTCCCCCTCGCCGCTGCCGCTCCTGCCGCACTGGGTCAGGGCCTTGCCGTCGGGGGTGAAGACCTGCAGGCGGTCGTTGCCGCTGTCGACGACAATCACGTTGTCGCCGGCGTCGCAGATGATCCCGGCCGGATTCTTCAATTCTCCCGGACCGCTGCCCGGCGTTCCCCACTTGCGAATGAATTTGCCTGCGGCATCGAAGACCGAGACGGTGTTCGTCCACTCGTCCGTCACGTACACGGTGTCGTGCTTGTCCACCGCGACGCCGAACGGCCAGATGGAATGTCCGTCTGTTTCGCCGTACGTGCAGAACTCGGCAAGCAGTTCTTCCTCGCCCGGGCCGCCGATCTTCACGCGATTGACCCGCATCGCGAACGTGTTCTCGTTACCCCGATTGGCGACGAAGATGTCGCCGTCATTTCCCAGGCACATGGTCTGTGGGTAATTGAACCCCGTGCCGTTCGCCGCGGCGCGTCCGATCGCGTGGCTCCAATCGTAAGCGCGGCCTTTGATATAGGTCGTAAGCGCCATTCGGTCCTCCCGTCACGCCGATTTCACCTTCCGCCCAGCGGAAGGTTGTTTGTTCACGCCGAACCGGCGGGCCCGTGTTCCCCGGGCACACGCCGGGGGAACAAGCGTCCGGCGGCTAATTCAAGAACGCCAGCTGGTCGTAGGTGCCGTTGACGATCCGCACCGGGTCCATGTGCAGCCACTTGTCAAGGATGGTCGAGTAGATGCCGCGGAAGTCCATGTTCGGGTTGAGGTCACCCTGCACGAGCTTGCCCGCCTCGAGCGACGGCATGTTGCCATAGTGGCCGCCCTTAACCCTCTCGCCGATCACGAACGTGACGCCGGCGGCGCCGTGATCCGTTCCTGAACCGTTGTCGCGCACGCGCCGGCCGAACTCCGAGAACATCAGGATGATCACGTTGTCCGCCTTGTCGTGCGCCCGCAGGTCGGCCATGAGCGCCTCGAGGCCTTCGCTCACCGAGGTCCAAAGATTGGCGTGGAGCGGACCCTGCCCCGCGTGGGTGTCGAAGCTGCCGTGATCGCAGTAGAACACCCGCGTCCCGAGATCCGCGAAATGCACCTGGGCGATGCCCTTCAATTTGCGGGCGATCGGGGTGTCGGGATATTTGATCTCGGATGAGTACTTGGCGGGCGCCACCTTGAGGATGTCGGCGCCCTTAAGCGAATCCAGTCCCGTGGTGGCCATGTATTCCATGACGCCGCTACCCGGGATCGGAGTGTACATCCGGGAGAAACGATCGAGCACCGCCTGGCGCTGCGCCTTTTCCTGAATGGCCGGCAGGAAGCCATAGGTCTCGAGCGGGCCAGCGACACAGGCGACCGGAACGCCCGGTGCGGCGAGCGCCCGGAACAGGCACGGGCCGAAGCTCACCGCGGTGACCACGTTCTCCTTCCTCGGATCGATTTCGCGCACCACGCGGCCGAGCCAGCCTTCGGTGCCGACCTTGTCGGCCTCGCAGGTGTGCCAGATGTCCATGGAGCGGAAATGCGAGCGCGGCGAATCGAGGTAGCCGACGCCGTGCATGACGGCGAGCTTGCCATCGTCCCAGAACTGCTTCATCGGCGCGAGAAACGACGGGAAGCCGTAGTCCTTGTCCAGCCGCAATATCTGGTTGTCGCCGATCCCGACCGCTTTCCGATTATCACGGTATAGCGGGTTGTTGTACGGGACCACCGTGTTGAGATAGTCGTTGCCGCCCGTGAGCTGGACAACGACCAGCACGGGGTCCTTTTGCTTCGCCGCCATCTTGGTTCCTCCGCAGCCGTCAGAGTTCCTGTGTCACGCGAATTGATACTCGCGCGTCGCCACAATGAGTTGCAACAGTTCGCCGGTATGTTTGGTGGCGGTCTGGGCGTTCGCCGCCGTGTCCCAGCGGATCTGGCCCCATTCCTTCGCCTGCTCGACCAGCTCCTTCTTGGTGTCGGCGCCGACTTCCACCGGTCCAAGCAAATCGAGGCACGAATCGACCAGCTGCTCCGGCTCCAGCACGCCCATTGCCTGCAGCCGCTTGATGATCGCCTGCACGCCGGGCAACGACGTATTGCCGACCTGCTCGGCGACGAAGTTGATGCGCGCCATCAGCGAGCCGCTGTTGATCCACTCCTGGCCGGTATGCCAGCCTTCCACCGACGGCGGATTGAGCAGATCCTGGCCCATATACGAGGGCTGCATCGACAGCTCGCCATAGCCCGGCATCGCTATCTCATAGCCGCCCATCTGGCGCAGCGTGCCCACCACGACCTCGGCCGGCGATTTCAGGTGTTTGTAACGGGCGTTCTTGAAGAAGTCCGAGGTGAAGAGGGTGCGCAGCACCGGCTTCATCTCGCATTTGTTTTCACGGAACGTCCGTGCCAGCAGGTCGATCGCCGCCGGATCGCGTGGCGGCTCCAGACTCCAGGCAGGCACCTGCGGCTCGTCGGCGACGAAGAAGTTGTAA